>DAONII010000033.1:0-9493 GCA_035405085.1 bacterium
GCGGAGTCGCGCATGAGCATCCTGTCCTTGTCGGCGTACTTCTTCTCGAGCTCCGCGCGCTGGGAACCCAGCGCCGCGTCCTCGACGAACACCTCAACCTCGTGAGAGCCTACGCCCTTCGCTGTGAAGCTCACCGCGTCGCCTGATATCGCTACCTCATCGGATGAACCGGAATCAGCGCCCGCAAGCGAGGCCGGAACGATCGTCGTCCAGCCGTACTCGCCGGAGCCTCCCTTTGCTTTTAGCTTGAGCTCTACCGTGTTGCCGTAGGGGACCACGAGGTCGGGGAGCTTCGCGTTTATCGAAACGACCGGTATCTTCGTCTTGAGCTTCAGCGTCGTCTCCTTGCAGCGCCCCTCCTCGTCGCACGCCTTGAATTTCACATCGTTTGAGGTCTCGTCGCAGCTCTCGAACGGGAACGCGCCGGCGATCGTCACCACGGAATTCGCGTCGCCCGACTGCTTCGCCTGAGCCCACGAGGGAAGCCCCGTGATCTCCCACACAACGGAGCCGACCGCGTTCTTGGCCTCCACAACCGCGGAGATGTCGCCGCCGCACTCGATCCTCCTGTTGAAGCCGTTTGCGCTCACGGACAGGGGAACGAGCTCGGACTCGGGTTCGGTCTCCTCGCCCCAGCTCTCGAGATCCTCCTCCACCTCCGGGACTTCGGCGATCGCCTCCTCTGGCATGGGATCGAAATCGCCGTTTCCGCCGATGCATCCGGCCAGGAAGATGGCCGCCAAGAACATGATCAGAATCGATTTCTTCATGACAACACCTCCGGTAAGAAGTATCCGCTCACAATAGTTATCGGCTGCGGGAGGAGCGGAAGTTGCCCCGGTGGGGAATTTTTTTCGTTCCCTATAAGTATTTGATATTATTACGATATAGGCGGGAAACTGGCGAGTGAGAGGGTCGTCACTGACCCGAAATCGGGGAGAAGCGCCCCCTTCGAAGGCGGGGTAAAAACTCCCGGTGGGGATGGATCACCCCCTCCCCTCCTTCTTCATTATAAAGAGGTAGTTGAAACCGCGGAGAAAGTAGTTCCCCTTCAGCGCCTCCGAATGCCAGCGGCCGCGGGAGAGCTTCCGGTTGTGGCGGACGACCGCAACTATGTCGAGCGGCCTGAAGTGGCCGCAGAGCATCTCGAAGAGTTTGAATCCTATCGGCATGAAGCCCCTCTTTTTCTGCCAGGTATCGGAGACGTAGAGCGCCATGCAGCGGCGGTTGCGCAGTACGCGCTCGCACTCCCCTATGACCTGCCCCATCGCCCTGAAGTAGTTCTTTTCGTACGCCGAGAGCTTGCCGATGCAGCGCGAATCGTCGGAGTAGCTTATGTGGTCGGAATAGGGGGGATCGACGAACACGAAGTCGGCCTTTTCGTCCTCGAGCGGCAGCTTTCTGGCATCCGCTCGGAAGATATCCTTCCTCTCTGGCTTTAAGTCGTAGCCAAGCGCACGGCGCCCGAGCTCGCGCGCTACGTCGACGGTCGTGCCGGACCCGCACATCGGGTCGACGACGAGGTCGTCCTCTCGCGTGTAGCGCGTCAGCAGATTCCATATTATCCACGAAGGGGTGGCCCCGGCGTAATCCTTCCCCCCCTCGGCGGTGGCGGAGTAGTGCTGCGAGGGATACTCCCACAGCGTCGTCGTCATCGGCTCGAGCCTTGGCTTTCTCATCCCCCGCTTCTGCCCGTTTTTTAGGGATTTGACAAGCCGCTATGGCTGGTATAGAGGCGGACTCTGAAAACTTGGATGTTTGGCGTGCAAGGGAAGCGGGTGAAAATCCCGCGCGGTCCCGCCACTGTGAGAGGCCATAGGGTCTTTCGCCGCGAGTCACTGCCCCCACCGGGGGCCGGGAAGGCAAGGCGAAAAACCAGAGGGCCTCAAGCCAGGAAATCTTGCGCCGAACTTTTTTTCATACCACTCTTCGCGGAAAGAGGCGGGTTATGCCGTACGGCATCCACAGACCCTTTCTCGCCTGGAGAAGGGGTCTTTTCTTTGCCCTCATCCCGGCGGCTGCAGCCCTGTGCGCGCCCTCACACGCGAGCGCTGAGGATCCCGTGGACCTCGGCACCGTTACGGTCGAGGAGAGCTCCCCCAAGCGCGCCCCTTCGCGGGACGCGACCGCGGCGGCCACAGTGATAATCCCCGCCGAGAGCCCCGACCCGACCGACACGGTGCCTGACCTCCTGGAGAGGTCCGCCGGCGTGAGCATAAAGCGCTACGGCGGGCTCGACGACTTCTCCGCGATATCGCTCCGCGGCTCCACCGCGTCACAGGTACAGATCTACGTGGACGACATCCCGCTCGTCTCCGCCTCGGGCGACCTGATCGATTTGAACCTCCTGCCGATGACCGCGCTCGAGCGCGTGGAGGTCTATCGCGGCGGCTCGCCGGGCATAGTGCCGGACTCGACGATAGGCGGCGTCGTGCTTCTCAAGACGAAGGGCCCGCCGGAAAAGCCATCGTTTTCCGTGCACAACACCGCCGGCTCCTTCACTACCTACCGCGGCACGATAGATGCCGCGAAATCATTCGGGAAGACCTCCGTCATCGCCTCCTACGACCGCTTCCAGAGCGAGGGGGACTTCACCTATCTAGACAACAACGGCACCACGTTCAACACCTCCGACGACAGGCTGGTGACGCGAGAGAACAACGACTTCCAGATGAACAGCCTCTTCACCAAGGTGATAGTCGAACCGGACAGCCGCACGCGCATATCGGCCACGAACATCCTCTTCAACAAGGAGCAGGGGATACCGGGCCTTGGAAACCGGACCTCGCTCACCGCGAGGCTTGAGACCTGGCGGGACATGGTGGCCGTGGCGGCCAACCGCGACTTCGCGTCGGCGCCGGGGCTCTCCGGACACGCAGATCTTTTCTTCGACTTCCTAAGAAGCCGGTTCAGCGACCCCGACGGCGACATCGGCCTCGGGGTGCAGATGAACGACGACACCACCTACCGCGCCGGGGCGAACGCCCGGACGACCTACTCGTGGGGAAGCCACCAGATCCTGCGCGGATTCGTGGCGGGACGCGGCGAGTTCTACCTGCCGGTGAACGAAGCGGCAGCCGTGCCCGACGGCCAGCACAGCCGCCGCTACACGATAAGCGTAGGCGCGGAGGACGAGGTGAAGCTCGCGGGCGGCAGGATCGTCGTCGTGCCATCGATACGCGTAACGAACGTCTTCAACCACCTGGTGAACAACGACCCGTCGAACCCCTCGTTCGCACTCTCGGCGAACAGGCGCTCCGACCACCAGCTGTCGGCGAAGCTGGGCTTTAAGGCGAAAATCGCCGGAGAGCTCTACTTCAAGGGAAATTTCTACCGCGGATTCAGGAACCCGACGTTCTCCGAGCTCTTCGGCGACCGCGGCACCATCGTTGGAAACCCGACGCTCAAGAGCGAGGAGGCGATAAACTTCGATGCGGGTCTAGCTTTCCACCACAGGGGGGAAAAGCTCACCGCCGACGCGGAGGCAGCATATTTCAGGAACCGCGTGGAAAACCTCATCCAGTTCGTCCAGACATCGCAGTTCACGGTGCGCCCCCAGAACATGAGGAAGGCGCTAATACAGGGGCTCGAGTTCACCGGCAGGCTCGACCTGGCGGGGCGCCTCTCGGCCTACGCGGGCTACACCTTCCAGAAGGCGCGCGACACGAGCGACTTTCCCGCTACCTCCGGGAAGACTATACCGGGCCACCCCGCGCACGAGCTATCGGCCGGAGCGGCATGGAGCGAGAGATGGCTGCCGTGGTTTTCCACGAAGATCTTCTCCGACTTCAACTTCATGAGCGGGAACTACATAGACACGAGAAACTTGCTCAAGGTTGATCACCGCACGCTGCTGTCGCTCGGCGCCACCGCCACTTTCGTTGAATCGATATCCCTGACTTTTTCGGTGAAGAACCTCCTCGACAGCCGCATCTCGGATGTCGTGGGATATCCCCTGCCCGGGCGGTCCTGGTGGGGAACCGTGGAGTTCAAAATATAGAGAGGAGAGACGTATGAAGAAAACGTTGACGCTTATTTTTGCCGCATGGCTCTTCGCCGCGTGCGGGAGCATCACGAACGCGACTACCGACCAGACGAACCCGGTGCCGGAAGAGACTCCTCCCGAACAAGCCGAGGAAGGGGAGGCTAGCGAACCCTACACCGCGACACATCCGGCCGACTCGGCGATACCACTGGGGGACACCGCGGCCGTCTTCAACTCGGACTGGATCGTCGGAAACGTATCGACGATAGAGCTCGCAAACCCGACGGACGCCCTGCTCGCCAGGATAACGACCGACGGATCCGACGCGGTGCTGCGCTCGGCGGGGGGGCGCATATACGCACTCAACCGGTTCGGCACGGACACCGTACAGGTGATCAATCCTTCCGATTTCACCGTAGCAGGAAACTACTCGGTCGGCAAGAACTCGAACCCGCAGGACATCGTGGTCGTCTCAGACGACAAGGCCTACATATCCCGTCTCGACTCACAGGCGGACGCCGAGAACACGGACGACGTGATAATCGTCAATCCGATCAGCGGCGCGCTTCTGGGTTCGATAGACCTAAAGCCCTACACCACTGACGACGGCGACAGGCTGGCACGCGCGGCTCAGATGGTCTTCGTGGACGGCCTCGTCTACGTGTGCATGCAGGACCTCCCTTCAAACCTCGCGGATCCCGCCGACACGAACGGCAAGGTGGCGATCATCGACTCCGAAACCGACGAGATAGTGGATGCCGACCCGGAAACGCCCGGGATACAGGTCGTAGAACTCGCCGGCAGAAACCCATCGGACATGACGTATTCGCCCCTCACCGATAAGTTCTACGTGGCCAACACGGGGCCCTACGACCCGTTCCCGACGGTCGACACCTCCAGCGCATTCGGCGGGATAGAGGTCTTCCGCAGGGACGGAGAAGGCTATGTGAACGAGGGAATAGTCGTAGACGATGCGGACCTCGGCGGCGGGGTGAACGAGGTAAGGATAGCGTCGGCTTCGCTCGGATACACGATAACGAACTCCACCACGGTAGCGGCCTTCAACCCGGAGAGCTACGAGGTCGTCGACGTGAACGTCTACGAAACGCCCGGGTTCTTCCTTCCGGATTTCACGATCGACCGTAACGGCAGGATCCTCGTGGCCGAACAGGATTTCGGAGGCCCGGGGGTGGTCTTCCTTGACCTAAACGGCGCGGTCATTGCCGGGCCGACCGAAGTCGGCGCCCCGCCGGCGTCGATAACATTCGTGGACGCCAAGTGACATGAGGCGCCTTCTCCTCATACTGCTCATCATCGCCCCGCTTGCAGCGCATGCGACCCCGCCAGCGGCCGCGCCCTCGCGCATCGTGTCGCTCAAGCCGTCGATCACCGATGTGGTGGTGGCACTCGGCGCGTCCGAGAAACTCGTCGGGGTGACGAAATACTGCGACGGTCCCGAAGGGGCGGCGATCGCCGGCGATTACACGCAGCCCTACGCGGAGAAAATCGTCGCGCTCGCACCCGATGTGGTCCTCGGCTCGGAGGAGAACTCGAGCAAGCGCTCCATCGAGCAGCTCCAGCGCATGGGCATGCGGATCGAGCTCTTTCCGTTCACCACTGTGACGGACACGCTCACCTCCATCAGGGAGATAGGAAGACTCCTCGGAAGAAGCGGAGCGGGGGACGCCCTCGCGAGGAAAACCGAACGCGCCCTCGTCCAACTGAAGGCCAGATGGAAGGATTCCCCGCGCGTCAAGACCGTAGTCGTATGGGGCCTGAGGCCGCTGGTGGTGGCTGGACCCGGATCCTACATCGACGAGCTTTTGGACTTCATAGGCGCCGAAAACGCGGTGCGCGGAACGAAGATAAAGTACCCCCACATCGGGCTGGAGGAGCTCATAGCGATGGACCCGGACGCGATAGTCGACCTTTCGATGGGAAGCGAGGCATCGACGGTCTTTTCGGAGGTTGAGAAGCCTTCCGGCAAAAAAAGCGGCGGAGGGCCCTGGGAGGATGTGAATTCGATCGGGGCGGTCTCCGACGGGAGGGTTATATCCCTCGATGCATCGATGTTCCGCGCCGGACCCGGACTCCCTGGCGGCCTTGCAACGCTAGGGGAGATGCTGCACAGATAGCTCATGCGACTTAAGCCGAAAAAATGGATCTTTGTGAACGCCCTCCTGTCGGCCCTCCTCCTCGCCGCGCTCGCGTTCGGCATCCTTCACGGCTCGGAGAGCGTGACCCTCTCCGAAGCGGCCGACCCGGACGGCAGGGCCCGCGCGATCCTGCTTTTCGCGAGGATCCCGCGGGCGCTCCTCGCAGCGCTCGTCGGCATGGCGCTGGCATCAGCCGGCGGCGCGTTCCAGGCCCTGCTGCGCAACCCGCTGGCCGACCCTTTCATCCTGGGCGTCTCCGGGGGGGCGGCGCTCGGCAGCGTCCTCGGGATAGGCTTCTCCCTGCCGTTCGAGCTCGTCTCCGTGGCGGCTTTCGCGGGCGCCGTACTGTCGATGCTCTCCATATATGCTGTTTCGGGAACCCGCGGCAGACGCGACGCCACAGCACTTTTGCTCACCGGCGTAATCTTCAACGCGTTCTGCTTCGCCCTGATACTGTTCGTGAACGCGGTCGTCACCATGGAACAGGCATACCAGATACTGTTCCTCCTCATCGGAAACCTGGAGGTGACGGACATGGGAACGGTCGCCATAGTAGCGGCTTTCGTCCTTTCCGGATTCTTCACGCTCTGTTTTCTCTCCGGCAGGATGAATCTTCTATCGCTCGGCGACGACGAGGCGACCTCTCTCGGGGTAGACGTCGGCAAGCTCAGGGCCGCCATATTTTTCTCGGCTTCGCTAATGGTGGGCGCGGCGGTGGCCTCGTCGGGTCTCATCGGCTTCGTCGGGCTCTTCATACCGCACGCTGTGAGGCTCCTGTTCGGCGCAGACCACCGCCTTCTGATACCGGCCTCGGGCCTTCTCGGTGCGGCGTTTCTCGTTTTTGCGGACGCAGGCGCCAGAACGCTGCTCATGAACACGGGCTACGCAACCCAGCTTCCGGTAGGCGTAATAACCGCGCTCGTGGGCGCCCCGCTCTTCATGCTCCTTTTGAGGAGACGCACATGATCGCGAAATCGCGAAGCCCGGCTGCGGGCGAAGAGATAAAGCTCATCGAAGTCGGCTTCTCTTACGGCAGCTCTGAGGTCCTGCGCGGGCTCTCCCTGTACATAGGGCGCGGTGACATCGTAGGGGTCGTGGGACAAAACGGGGCGGGAAAATCCACGCTGCTCAGGATAACCGGCGGCGCGCTCGCGCCCTCTTCCGGCAGTGCCAGCCTCTGCGGCGCAGAGATATCGAAGATGAAGGCATCGGATCGCGCAAAGAAAATAGCCCTGATGCCTCAGGAAAGCCGAATCCCCTTCTCGTACAGCGCCGTGGAGGTGGTGCTAGCAGGGCGCGCCCCGCACCTGCCCGCCTTCGGTTTCGAATCGAGGCGCGACGAGGAGATAGCTCTGGAGGCGATGGAGAAGACCGACTGCGCTCAGTTCGCCGACAGGCCGGTCGACAGTCTATCAGGCGGGGAACGCCAGAGGGTTATGCTGGCGCGAGCGATAGCACAGAAGACCGGCGTGCTGCTGCTCGACGAGCCCACCGCCTTTCTGGACATACGCCATCAGGCCGCAATCCACGCGCTGATATCGAAGCTGAGCGAAGAGGAGGAACTCACCATAGTGGCCGCGATGCACGACCTGAATCTGGCCGCCGCCTTCTGCAGGAGGATCGTGATGCTGAAGGACGGCTCTGTGTTAGCAGAAGGAGCACCGGAGGAGGTGCTGACCGAAGATACGATACGGGCGGTGTTCGACGTGAACGTTACAGTTGGCAAGGACCCGGCGACAGACAAATTCTACATCGTGCCGACGGCTTGATCCTCAGCCGGCTTCGCATCCATTTCTTTCTCCCGGCCGTCACCCGGCGCTCACGGCCTCTCGGGAACACCCCTGCCCATCTCCAGCCTCTCGGCGGCCAAAAGGCGCCAGCGCAGGTCCCTCTCGAACTCGGAATAGTCGTTCGGGTCGAGGTCGAACCGCTCCTTCAGATCGGCGGGGGTGAAATAGTTTCCCTGGCTGAAGAAATTTTCCCTGAGCCACCTCCCCGCCTCGCCGTCAACGAACCATGAGCTTCCGAACTCTTCTCTCAACTTGCGCGCGAGCTGCGGTCTTACGATAAAAGAGCGGGCGTAATCAGCCGCATAAAAATCGTCCTCGGCCTCCACGAGGTAGCGCTCCGCTTCCCATTCCTCCATATCCATGCCGTAGGCCTTGCCGAAGAGCAAAGCGTACGCCCCCTTCGACACGCCGCAGGAATTCAAGCCGAAACGGCCCAGCATCTCCTCCGCGCCGCCGATGCGTGCCGATTCGAATATGACCTTCGCATAGTTGTAGCGGCGGACCATATAGAGGTCCCTGAGCGCCGCAAGCCTCACGATCCGCCCCATCTCCGCCTCGGTCAACACGGGGACCCTCTCCTCAAAGGAAACCGACGAGTTCCATCCGGCTACGAAATCGCGGTAGAACTCAAGGAACTGCGGATCTGTTACGAGCGAACCGAATATCCCGGCATAGCTCTCCGTCGCCGTTTTGTCTCCCAGATGCCTGAATATCCACTCGGGAACCTTGGTGCCGGCCATGTGAAGGGCATGCCCTATCTCGTGGAAGAGGTTCTCGTAATCCCTGAGGCCTCCCTGTGGGCGGAACGATATGCGTATGTCGTTTGGAACCGATACCCCGAGCGCCACCGGCGCTGAACTCTTTTTGGGATTCAGGCTATCGTCTATGGTTATTTTGTGATCGCCCTTCTGACGGCTCTGGGGGAAACCCATCCTCGTCACCAGCTCCTTTATGAGTGGATACATGATCTTCGCCGGGAAGCGGCTTTCGGTGCCCGGAAACGAGAATAGCCCCAGATAATCGTCGCGGGTCATGCTCTCCCCGCTGCCCCCTGACCATCTTTTCGCCTCGGCCTCCATAAGCCTCCTGTAGAGGCTGTCCGTCTTATCGAAGAAATCGCCGGCGGCATCTATCATCCCCGGGAGGTCGTCCAGGTGCCTCATGTCGCTTACGAAGCTAAGGTAGGAGGGATAGAAGCGCTTCACGGACTCGAATAGATGTTCTTCACGCGATGCGAATATCGGGTTGAAAACCTCGCGCTGCAACCCGCCCTTCAGCATCATAACAGCATGCCTGTCGGCTTCATCTTTCTGCTCCGACGCTAGACCGTCCAGCTCGTAGAATGGATAATCCCTGCCATTCCACTCCACGGAAGAGTTCAACACGGCATTCCTTATAGTGTCGACGTAGCCGGTCACTTCCCTCGCCAGCCACTTGCCCACGAGAAAGGAGCGGTAGAAACGCATCTCCTTGAGCCTTCTGTCGTACCCCCCCCTCCTCTCCAGCCCTCCGATGATCGCGTCGAGCATCTCGATCCCGTCGTGGGAGAAAAGAAAACTGTA
>DAONII010000034.1:0-9476 GCA_035405085.1 bacterium
CCAGGGAGAAGACCGCGCAGGTGATGCCGGCCTCGATCGCCGCGTGCTCGACTATGTTCAACGCAAAAGCGGTCTTGCCCATGCTGGGCCAGCCGGCGATGATGATGAGGTCCGAGCGCTGCAGTCCGCAGGTGAGGCGGTCCAGGTCGCCGTAGCCGGTGGGGACGCCGGTGATCAGCTCGCGCCGCTCGTAGAGCTGCTCGATCGCCTTGAAGCTGTCCTTGACGATCTCCTTTACCGGGGTGAAGCCCTTCTTCAGGCGCTTCTGCGCGACCTCGAATATGAGCTTCTCGGCGCCGTCGACGAACTCGTCGACGTCGCCCTCGTCGGCGTAACCGACGTCGGCTATCTCGGTGGCTCCCTCGATCAGGCGTCGCCTGACGGCCTTGTCGCGTATGATCTTAGCGTATGACGCCACGTTCGCGGCGGACGGAACCCTGTCCACGAGCTGCGCCAGGTAGGCGGCCCCCCCTATCGATTCGAGCGCGCCCGCCGTCTTCAGAGCTGCGGTTACGGTCACCAGATCCGCGGGCTCGCTTTTCTGATAGAGCTCCAGGATCGCCTGGTAGATCTTTCCGTGCGCCTCGCGATAGAAATCGACCGGCTCGAGGAGTTCGATCACCCGGTGGATCGCCTCGTTATCGAGAAGCATCCCGCCTATGACGGACTGCTCCGCCTCCTGGTTCTGAGGAGGGAGTTTCAGCTTTTGGACTTCCGGCAACGCCATGCCGCACCCCGCTATTTCTTAACGACCCAGAGTTTGACCGTCGCGGTCACCTCGGCATGCAGGCGCACGCCGATCTCGAATATGCCCAGCTGCTTTATCGGGGCGTCGAGCAGCACGGCGTGGCGGTCCACGACGTAGCCCTCGGCCCTCAGCGCATCGACCACGTCCTTTACGGTGACCGAGCCGAAGAGCTTGTCCTCCTCGCCCGCCTCGCGCCCGATGGTGAGCGAGACCTCCTTCATCTTGTCGGCCAGCTCACGGGCCGCGGCTACCGCCTTCGCCTGCTTCGCGGCGACCACGCGCTTCTGGTGCTCGAGCTGCTTTAGCTTCTTGGGATCCGCCGACACCGCCTTCTTCTGCGGCAGCAGAAAGTTTCGGCCGTAACCTTCGCGCACGTTCACCACGTCGCCGGCCTTGCCGAGCTTCGCGACATCTTCCTGAAGAATGACCTGCATGACTCTCCTCCTTTTTTTGCTTCCCTGAATGTCGTTTCGTTTGTCGGTGCGCGCGGCGGCCGGCAGCGCCGGCTGAACCGTCAGGCCTGGTCCGTATGCCTGGCCTTCCAGTTCCGCAGGCGAAAATCCGCCCACACGTCGGCGACTCCGAGCGCCACTATAAGCATCCCAACGGTCTGAAGGAATATGATGATAGCGACGTAGGCCAGAGTCCTGAGGATCGGCAGCTTCACCCCCTGCAGGAAATACGCGATCACCGCGAGCCCCTGGAAGAAGTAGAGCGACCCGAAGGCCACCATCACATTTATCGACGCTATCCTTATCGCCCCGCTGTGCAGCAGGTAGCTGTCCGCAAAGAAGGCCGCTCCGCCCCCTATCATCGCCCAAACCGCCGGGTCGGGCATGCGGAAGCGCGCCACGTTGTGCACGTGAGAAAAGGCCTTGCGCCCCCTGATCACCCGGCGCCCGATCACCATGTTCAGCACGATGGTGAAGAGCGTGAAGACGAAGAGGATCGAAGGTGATATGCCCTTCATCAGGGCTACCGCCTCAGCTGCGTTGTCGGTCAGAAAACCGATGTTCGCCGAACTCGCACCGGCCTGAGCCTGAACCGCGGCTATCTCGCGGATTATCTGCGTCAAAAGGCCGGCGAAGCCCCCTCCCTCCGAACCCATCGCGGAGCCCAGAAGGACTATGGATGCGAGCACCGCGAACGAAGCCACGAATGCCTGTCCTCCCCACCTGACCAGCTCCTGCCTGCGGTGCGCGCCCTCGCCGAGGACCAGACCCGCCACGGCGAAGTAGGCAAAATAACCCACGCCCGCTATCCATATGAAGGCCGGCTTGAAGAAAGGCGCCATGCCCACTGCCGGCAGCGGGAACGCGGAGCCCTGCGCATCAGCCGGAACCGAAAGGGGGGCCAGCGCGTATACGACGCAGAGCACGGCGGTTGCCGCGACAGCAGCCCTCAGCCCGTCGCCGCGACCCCGGGTGACCGAGACGTACAGAATAGGGAGCGGCGTAAACAGGGCCAGAAAGCCGCTCGCGTAAAGAACGAGCGACGCCGCAGCGCCCAACCCTATAGCCTTTATCCTCTGACCGGGGTTCACCTTAAACACCTCACACGAGCGGCACCTGAACCGCGCTGTAGGGTATGAGCGCCAGAACGCGCGCCCTCTTTATGGCTTCGGTTATCTCGCGCTGATGCTTCGCGCAGTTGCCCGAAATCCTGCGAGGCACTATCTTGCCCCGCTCCGTCGTGAACGCCGCCAGGAAGCGGCCGTCCTTGTAATCGATAGATATCTTTTTGTCGGCGCAGAACCTGCACTGACGACGCCTGTTCGGCGGGCGCATCTTCTTCTTCTTCTTTCCCTTATCGTCTCTCCTCGACCTGAAGAAAGCCATATTACACCCCCTCCTTTTCAGTTGCGTTGCCGGCGTCCGCCGCCTTCGAGGAATCCGGCTCCGCCTTGCCGGATCCGCCCGCCGATTCCTCGGCCCTGGCTTCGGCCTTCCTATCGCCCGCGTCCTTCTTCTCGCCCTCGGCGGGAGCTTCAACTGCGCCATCCTCTGCCGGCGCGGGCTGCGCATCCTCGCCCTTCGCAACTATCTCGGCGGCGCGCGCCTCGACATCGACCTCCTCGGCCTTGACGACCGTGAGAAAGCGCAGCACGTTCTCGTCGATCCTCATGTTGCGCTCTATCTCACCGACCGCGCCACCACCCGAGGCGTAGTCCATGCAGGTGTAGAGGCCCTTGATCTGCTTGTTTATCGGGTACGCCAGCGTCCTCTTGCCCATGTTGCGGGCGTAGAAGAGCCGGCCTTCGTGTCGCTCGATGATCGACCCGAACCTCTCCACCATCTGCTTGTGCTGCGATTCCGGCAGGTTTGGTTGCGTGATGAAGACAGTCTCGTACTCTCTGATGCCCATGCATCCTCCCTATGGTTCGTAAACGAGGCCCCCGCACCATGCCGGGACCAAGGAGACAATACACTTCCTGTTTTTCAATGGCAGCGGCGCATCGCCGCCTCCAGCCCTTCCTCCAGAAGAATTTCTACCGCGTCGGCCGCCTCAGAGACGAGCTTGCCGGCGGCATCCTCCTCGCCGGCGTCGAACGCGTGGAGCACGTAGCTCGCCGGATCCATGCGCTCCGGCGGGCGCCCGATGCCCGCCCTGACCCTGAGAAAATCGTTCGTCCCGAGCGCATCTATTATGGACCGGATGCCGTTGTGGCCTCCGTGCCCGGCTCCCCTGGCGAGCTTGATGCGCCCAAGCTCAAGATCCAAGTCGTCGTGGATTACCACGAGGTCGCCGGGCGAGAGCTTGTAGTATCCAATGAGCGGCGCAACCGAATCGCCGGAGCAGTTCATGAACGTGAGCGGCATGGCGAGTATAACCGCCTCGCCGCGGATCACCCCGGATCCCACGTGAGCCCCGAACGAGCGCCGCTTCGCCTCTATTCCGTGCCGAGAGGCGAGCTCACGAAGCACCATGAAGCCGATGTTGTGACGATGCCGCGAATATTCCCGGCCGGGGTTCCCCAGCCCTGCTATCATCTTCACGCCGGCTACGCCTTCTGTTCCTTCTTGCCCTCAGCGGGCTTGGCCTCGGCGGGCTTGGCCTCACCCTCCGCGGGCGCGGCACCGGCTGCGGCGCCCTCCGCCGGAGCTGCTGCGGCCTCACCCTCGAGGGGAACGGCGACCGCGGCCACCTCTTCCTTCGCCGGAGGAACGATGGCGACGATCGTGTAGTTTGTGGCGCTCGAGAACTCCACGCCCTCCGGAAGGGTCAGCTGCTCGGCGTGTATGCTGTCGCCTATGTTGAGCTCGGTTATGTCGACCTCGATGCTCTCCGGAATCGCCGTGGGCAGCGCCCTCACGTGCACGGTGCGCCTCAGTTGCTCCACCACCCCGCCTTCCTTGACGCCCACCGACGCACCCGTGAACACGATGGGAACCTCTACCTCGAGCTTGTCGCTCAGCGTGATCGCCTGGAAGTCTATGTGGATGAAGCGGCGCTTGAAAGGGTCCGCCTGGTAGTCGCGGATCAGCGCGAGCCCGGAATCCCCTCCGGCGATCGTGAGGTCCACCATCACGTTCATCCCGGCCTTCGTCTTCACCGCCTTCTCGAGCTCCTTGCGGTCGACCACCACCGCCAGGGGCTCGACCGTCCTGCCGTAGAGCACGGCGGGAACCTTCTCGGCCATGCGGGCCTGCCTGGCGCCGCCCTTGCCTGGCGTCCTCATCTCTGCAGTCAATGCTACGCGTTCCATGCTTCCTCCTCGAACATCAGCCCAAAGCTGAAAGGTCAAAGGTCAAAGGTTCGGGCTTTTTGGGAAGGGGGACTGCGTCTCCTTTCACCTTTGAGCTTTCACCTTTGAGCTTCAGTTACACGAACAACGACGAAACCGAATCGGCGTTGTGGATTCTATCTATCGCCTCCGCGAGAAGCTCGGCCACGGAGAGCACGCGTATCTTCTTGCACTCGCGCGCGTTGTCCCGAAGCGGTATGGAGTCGGTGACGATTATCTCCTCGATCTTCGACTCGTTTATGCGCTCCACGGCGGGCCCCGAAAAGACTCCGTGGGTGCACGCCGCGAATGCCCCGGTGGCGCCGTTGGCGATGAGGGCCTCGGCGGCCTTTACCATGGTGCCTCCGGTATCGATGATATCGTCTATCAAGACCCCGTAGCGCCCCTCGACGTCGCCGATCACGTGCATCACCTCGCTGACGTTCCGCTTCGAGCGCCGTTTGTCTATCATCGCCATCGGCGCGCCCAGCAGTTTCGCAAGGAGCGCGCGCGCTCGGCGCCGCCGGCGTCCGGCGCCACGACCACGAGGTTGTCGGACGTGAAGCGCTTCTTCAAGTGCTCTATGAGCACCGGCTTCGCGAACAGGTGGTCCACCGGTATGTCGAAGAACCCCTGTATCTGGCCCGCGTGAAGGTCCATCGTCAGCACCCTGTTCGCCCCGGCCGCGGTGATGAGATCGGCCACGAGCTTGGAGCTTATGGGCGTACGCGGGCTCACCTTCCTGTCCTGGCGCGCATAACCGTAATACGGCATGACCGCGGTGATCCTGTCGGCGGACGCGCGCTTGAGCGCATCGATCATGATCAAGAGCTCCATCATGTTCTCGTTCGCCGGGTGGCTGGTCGGCTGTATAACGAAGCAGTCGTGGCCCCGCACGTTCTCGTCTATCTCCACCCAAGTCTCGCCGTCGGAAAAGCGCGTCACCTTCGCGTCGCACAGCTTCTTCTTCATGGCGACGGCTATCGCCTCCGCCAGAGGGCGATGCGCGTTGCCAGAAAGTATCTTCAGGTTGTTTGTGCCGAACATGACGACTCCGTAAATCGTAAATCGTTAACCGTAAATCGTAACTCCGGCATCGCGGCAGAGACCGCGGGTTACGAGTTACGACTTACGACCCTTGCTGGGGCGGGAGGATTCGAACCTCCGGATGCCAGAGCCAAAGTCTGGTGACTTACCGCTTGTCGACGCCCCAAGATTCCGCCTAAAGGATTGAAACCCTCTCGACCTCGGTCCTGTAGGTGCCGAGCACCCTCGACTCTATCTCCTGGCGCATCTCCGTCGAGAGGGGGTGCGCGGTGTCGCGGTATTTGCCATCCTTGCGCTTCTTCGACGGCATCGCTACGAACAGGCCCGAGTTTCCGGCGATGATCTTCAGATCGCGCACGACGAAACAGTTGTCGAACGTGATCGTCGCGTAGCCCTTGAGCTTCTCCTCTTCGACCGGAAAGACGCGAACGTCGGTTATCTCCATCTCTCCCCCTCGCCGACCTTCGAAAACGGATTCGGAATCCGCCTCAGCAGCCGGCCCCCAAAGTCAAAGCCCCATTCCTTCCGCAGCTATAACCCGCCAGCCCTCGCGGCGCGTACTTTCGATCGCGTCATCCCTCGCGCGCGCGTCTTCAAAAACACCGAAGACGGTCGGGCCGCTCCCTGACATCAAGGCGCCCGCCGCCCCCAGGTCGATAAGCAAGCTCTTTATCTCGGCGATCTCCGGATGCGCCCTCTGCGTCACGATCTCGAGATCGTTGTGCAGAGACGAGATAACATCGCGGAAACCCTTGAAAAGCGGGCGGACCCTAGCATCAGGCCCAACCTGAGTCAACACCTCGATTCGCCCCTTTTGCATGCTTTCGTCCCACTGCCTGTAGACCTGCGGGGTGGAGACGGCGAAGCCTGGATTTATTAATAAAAACGATAGCTTGGGGAATTCGTCGTACGGGGTTATCTTTTCCCCGGTCCCCTCCACAAAGGCTGGGCGGTCGTAGCAGAAAAACGGCACATCCGCACCCAGCCTCCTTCCGAGCTCGGAGAGCCTCTCTTCCGGCCAGCCCAGGCCCCACATCCTCGACAGGCCGCGGAGGACCGCGGCGGCGTCGCTCGAACCGCCTCCGAGCCCCGCGGCTACCGGGGTTCGCTTTATGAGGTTTATGCGAACTCCGCCGTCGACGCCCGAAGCCTCGCGCATCAGCGCAGCGGCGCGCCACGCGAGGTTCTTCTCACCTGACATCCCGGGATCGGACTGGCCGTCCACCGATATCTCTATTCCCGACGGGATCGAAGTGAGATAGATCTCGTCGCCGAGAGAGAGCGGAACCATGACCATCTCGAGGTCGTGGTAGCCGTCGGGGCGCAAGCCCAGGACTCGCAGCAGGATGTTCACCTTCGCGGGCGCCTTGACGCTTATCCTATTCATGGCGGGAGGTGCTACCTCAAAGACATGTGGGCAGTCAACGAAAGAGGCCCTGCGGAAAGCGGGAGGCTACGAACCGGCCTTCTTTATGTAGGCGGCGCGCCCGAAGCCGAGCACCTTCGCGATGACGTTCTGCGGAAACTTGCGGATGTAGCTGTTGTAGGAATCCGCGGCGGCGTTGTAGGCATCGAGGGCCGGCGCCATCTTATCCTGCGATGTCTTCAGGTTCTCCATGAGGGACATGAACTGATAGTGCGACTGGATGCCGGGATAGAGCTGGCCCGCCTCGACGCTGATCCTTGTGAGGTCGAGCTCCAGCTCGTTAGCTGCGCGCGCCTTATTGAGGACGGTGTTCGAGGCCATGTAAGTTTTCTGGTCCTTGATGAGATCCTTCGTCGTCTCGTCGTCCTTCCCCGTATAGAGAACGATTGCACGGGCGAGCGAAGGCACGGCGGTGTAGCGCAGGTCGAGGGCGGACGACAGGGGGGTCCAGGCGGTGGCGACCTGCTCGTCCCTGACCGATATCTTGTTGAAAATCACGATCCCGTATATGACCACCACGGCCACTATTATCCCGACGATCCACCCGGTCCCGTTCGATGCCTTCATCTCCCCTCCTTTTTTTGAAAAAGTACAGGTGAGCCGGCGCCCTGTCAATCGCCAACGGTCGAAAATGATGCGTTGAACTCGAAGGACAACTGGGGTATTTTCACGGCAGAACGCACCGGAAAACGGGGGTAAAAATGAGAAAAGCGGGCATGCTCATAGTCGCAACTCTCCTCATCTCTTCGTTCGCCTGCAGCACGCAGACGCGCGAGCTGCCTTCAACTAAGCCGCCGCCCGATGCGCAGCCTGTCCCCGGAATCGGCGCCACCCCGGGCGTCATGCCGCCGGCTGTCCCCGGAGGCCCCGGAGCGGAGGCTGCGCCGGCCCCTGCACAGGAGCTCAAACTGCAGGAGTACCAGGGGCAGGTGAAGAAGACATGGACAGAGGGAAGCATACAGTTCGACGGGATCGTTTCAACATACAGCTGCACGAAGGCTTCCGACTGCACCCAGACGAAATACTACAACGCGCCGTCGAACGAGGACGAATGCACCTGCGCCGCTCCGTGCACTCCATATGTCGTGAATATCGCCGAGAAGAACCGGCGCGAAAGTGCAAACAAGCGATTTTGCGGAGTCGACGACTGGTACGGAGTGAACTGCCCGGCCCCGGACTGCAGCTTCATCGAGTTCGACCAGTTCCGCTGCTATAAGGGCAAATGCGCGGGGCTCGCGATGGGCAATACGAGGTAGCAACGCTGCCTACGGATTCACCTCATTCGGGTCTATGGCAATTATGTGCGAGCGGCAGACGACCTTCGGGTCACCTGAGAGACACGCCTCAACCACGTCATCCCCCTCGTACCACCTGGCGGTGGCTGCCACATAGACCTTCCCCGATTTGACGGCGATAGCACCCAGGTCCTTGCCCACCCCGATGATCTCCTGGGCGAGCGCCGGGTTCGCCGGATCCGAGAGATCGATTACTCTGACGTCCTCGTCGTAGCTCACGTATGCCTTGCCGTCCTCCATCGCCACCCCGCGAGCCTTGCCGCTTCCCGCCAGGGTCCCGACGACCGCCCTGCCCTCTATGTCGAAGACGAGGAGGGCGCCGCTCAGGGCAGGAATCACAGCTATCTTGCCGTCCGTGGCTATCTCGGGGAGGGAGACTACCGCCTCCGGAAGCGCCACGCTGACCGTGGGATCCTCGGAACCCAGCTTCACGAACTCTATCGCCGGGGAGGCCGGATCGGAGTCGAGGACGATGGCATCGGACTGGCCTATCCTCTCCATAGCCGCAGGCATCCCTGAACTAATGCGGATCGGGGCACCATCAGCCCGCGGATCGAGCGCGCCCGCCTCGCCCAGGCCGCCGGAAGTACTCAGGCCGCAGGAAGTGCCCGATGATCGCGTCCGTCCGGGGCCCGGTGATCGACGTCGCGCTCGACCACGTCGTCATTGACTGCGCCGGCGTCGGATACCGCGTCCTGGTCACACCGCCGACGCTGGCCACGGTACGTCGCGGTGTCGAGACCACCTTGCTCACCACGATGATCGTGCGCGAGGACTCGATGACCCTGTACGGGTTCGTCGACCCGGACGCACGCTCGCTGTTCGGGCTGTTGCAGACGGTGACCGGGGTGGGACCGAGACTGGCGATGGCCACCCTGGCCGTCCTCGAACCGGACGCACTGCGGCGGGCGCTGGCCGATTCGGACACCAAAGCACTCATGTCGGTGCCGGGGATCGGTAAGCGGGTCGCCGAACGGCTCGTCGTCGAACTGCGTGACAAGGTCGACCTTCCGGGCGGCGCAGTAGGACAGGGCACCGATTCCGCGGGCGGACCATTGCGCGGACAGGTGACCGAGGCGCTGGTCGGTCTGGGTTTCACCGTGGCCGCCGCCGACAAGGCCGTGCAGTCCGTGCTCGCCGACAACCCCGGCGCCGACGCGTCCACCGCGCTACGCGCCGCGCTCAGCTGCCTCGGCAAGACATCATGACGGGCGTCGGGAGGCCGTGATGGACGAG
>DAONII010000035.1:0-9398 GCA_035405085.1 bacterium
GACAAGGGCAACAACGAGACGAACGCGTTCGACGACGTGGAGCTCCCCGACGGGACTTTCATCACGGCGATAGACACCGACGGTGACAGCTTCTGCGACGGCGACGGCAGCAACGGCGGGTGCCCGGGCATGACGAAGGACGAGTGCCCGACGGTCCCCGGCAAGGGCACGGCGAACGGCTGCGGCGACGAGCTCCCCTGCCTGCCGCTTCAGGCCCTGCTGACGACGAACCCCGAGTACGTGGACCGCGACGGCGCTCACATGCCCACCGGTCTCAAGATGAACCCCGAGACGAACGTCCCGCTCATATTCGAGCTCAAGGACGAGAACGGACGTCCGGACTATCAGAAGATGGCCACCCTGTGCGGCGACTTCGACAAGGACGGCATACCGGACTGCGTAGAGAACCCGTTCGTGAACGCCTCCTGTGAGGACACCGAGACCGGCCTCAAGTTCAACAGGGCCGACACCGACGGCGACGGCTTCATCGACGGCATCGGCAGGGGCACGGGCGAGACCAGGAAGTCGGACGTTTGCCCGGTAACGCTCGGTTCCAACGACGACTTCGCAGAGGGCAAGGCGAACTACAGCTGCGACCCGAGGCAGGTCTACAAGATGCGCCCGATAGTCTCCTGCTTCCTCGATCGCGACGGCGACGGCCTGCGCGACTGCGAGGAGGACCTCGATATGGACGGGCAGTTCAACAGCAACCAGAACCCGGGCATCAAGGTCGTCGACGGCCAGATAATGCTCAACGATGAGGTGCTGGCCACGATAGAGACCGACACGCTGGCCGGCGATACCGACGGCGACGGCCTGGACGACCTGATGGAGCGCACGCGCCCGGTGAAGAGCGTGGACGGCGTGAACATCCATACGAACCCGGCGAACCACGACACCGACGGCGACGGTTTCACCGACGGCGACGAGGACCGCAACGCAGACGGCATCTTCACGATCAACGTGCAGGACAGGGGCAGCGACGGTTGCCCGCAGCTGGCGAACCTGCTCGGCTTCGACACCGACCCGACGCGCAAGGACAGCGACGGCGACGGCATCGACGACAAGCTCGAGCTCAGCGGCGGAGCATTCATGGCCGGGAGCCCGTTCCTGCAGCTGATAAGCGATGTGGAACTTATAAAGGCCGGAATAGCGGTTATCTCCGACCCGATGACGGTGGACTCCGACGGCGACGGGCTGCTCGACGGCCAGGAGTACGCGGGCGGCAAGGTCTACTGGTACAACTCGAACCCGTGCATGCACGACTCCGACAACGACGGCAAGAAGGACAAGGACGAGTTCGTGGGCTGCGCCCTCTCGCCCGACCCGACCTGCAGCGGCGACGGAACGTACATGCGCGACAAGGCCGGTAAGCCGGGCTCCGAGGACACGAGCAAGGGCATCGACACCGACGGCGACAACCTCGCGGATGACTGCGAGCAGAGGGTCGGCACGGATCCGTTCAACAACGACTCCGACGGCGACGGCCTGCTCGACGGCGAAGAGATCGACCCGGTGGAGTGCGTGTACACCCCCGGCAAGATCAAGGACCACCCGGAGTACAAGTACGTGACCGATCCGCTCAGCGCGGATACGGACGGTGACAGCCTCAACGATTACCTCGAGTACAGGTACGGGGCCGACCCGACGAACGTCGACACAGACGGCGACTGCATACCGGACGGCCTCGAGGACGTGAACCTCAACGGAAGGTGGGATGCCGGCGAGACGAACGCCCTCTCGGCCGACACGGACGGCGACGGGCTGCCGGACGGCATAATCCGCGGGATCGGCGAGGACCTCAACTGTAACGGCCTCCGCGACCAGGATGCCGAAGCCAGGTGGCTCGAGACCGACCCGACGAACCCCGACTCGAACTTCAACGGCATCAGCGACTTCGAGGAGATGATGTCGGGCGGGTGGAATCCCTCCGCTAACATCGCCCGCGCGACGAACGTAGGCGGCGAGGGATGCTCGATGTCGGGCGCGGGCGCTGCACCTAGCGGGATGATCTACCTCCTCGGAATGCTGCTCGTGGCGACGAAGCTCTCCGCGAGGAGGATGAGGAGGAAGGAGAAATAAAGCGATACGCAGGGGGCGCTTCCCGAAAGGGAGGCGCCCCCTGATTTTGACTCCCCCATAGGCCCCGGGCGAGCTTCGGCTCCCCGGGGTTCTTTTTTATCTCACGATCTTGTCGATGATCTGGAGTTCCCTCTTTCTCAGCTTTTCGCGTTCGATCTTCTGCGTGTAGGAGAGGGCGATCCCGTCGTTGGGGTTTGCAGAAAGGATCATCTGCGCGTACGCGGCGCACGCCTCGGTGTCGCCCATCTCGTAGGTTATCGCCATCAGCTCGCGCCAGACGCGCTGGTTAGGGTCAAGGCCCAGACCCTCCGGCGGTTTCACCGTCAGCGCCTTCTCGAACATGGCGCGTGCCTCCGGGAAGTTCTTGTTCAGACGCAGAAGCTGCCCGGCCATGAAGATCAAAACGAAGTTCTCCGGGTCGTGCTCGAGCGCCTTCTTGAGCTCGGGGAGGGCCCTTCCGTAGTCGTCGGCCTGATAGAGGACCCTGGCCGCGTGTTCGTGTATGCCGAGTGCGAGCGGGTGGCCGGGATACTGCTTCGGGATCTTCTCCGCAGCCTCGGCGAGCAAATCGGCAGCCTCCTTGTACTGTTTCTGCGTCTCCTTAAAGATGCCAAGGCGGTAGAGCAGCAGTCCGTCGCGGCAGCCGCGCTCGTGGGCCCTCTTTAAGAAGACCGCAGCGGTCGCGAGGTTTCCGCTGTCGAAGGAGGAGAAGCCCGGTTCGATGAGCTCGTCCCACTTCGGGGAGCGGTGGCCGGACTTCGCGTAATAGGAATGATCGCTTTTGGCGGGCTTTTTTCTGGCTTTGGCAGGCTTCTTACGGGGGAGATTCGAATCCGCCTGAGCCGCGTCCTTTTTGGAGGCCTGAGGAGCTTCGGATGGTTGCTTGGCGTCCTTTGCAAAAAGGGGTGGAGACATCAAAAGCATGACTATAAATATTACCTTTAAGCTTTTGTTAAATATGAACATATTGTTGAGCCTCCATTGAAAACGAAGAGGCGCCGAGGCGATGAATCGGGCGCCTTTCGCCGTGCCCCGACATCGTGCCCAACTGTGATCTTCAAATCAAGTGCTCAGAGCCGGGAGGAGCCCAATTAACGATTATTTATAGTGATTTCTCCTTGCACTGGGGTGGTTGCCGTGTTAAATCGGGCCGCATTTTTTCGGAGTAAATACGCCTATTTCGCCAATCGACATAGGCAGCGGAAATCCTAAAGGGTCGCCCCCTTTGGTTCCTCCCTTCGAACCGGAATTGTCCGGAGGTCGGGAGGCGCAGGCGACCCCCACAGGTGAAACCAAAGGAGAAGAAAATGCCGCCGGAGATCTCAGTAAAGGAGTTGTTGGAAGCGGGGGTGCATTTCGGCCACCAGACCAAGCGCTGGAACCCGAAGATGCGCCCTTACATCTTCACCGCGAGGGACGGGATCCACATAATCGACCTCGAGCAGACCGTTCGACAGGCGGCCGAGGCCTACAAGTTCATCGCGGACACCGTCGCGCTAGGAAACTCCGTCCTGTTCGTCGGTACGAAGAAGCAGGCGCACGACGTGATAGAGCAGGAGGCGCAGCGCGCCGGCCAGTTCTACGTGTCCAACCGCTGGTTGGGCGGCATGCTGACGAACTTCCAGACGATCAAGAAGTCGATAGACCGCCTCAACAGCTTCTACACCCGCCGCGAGAAGGGTGAGCTCGAAAAACTTCCGAAGAAGGAGCAGCTGATGATCGGGCGCGAGGCGGAGAAGCTAGAGCATTCGCTCGGCGGCATCAAGAACATGGGCCGAGTGCCCGGCGCGGTCTTCCTCATCGACCCTCACCACGAGGAGATCGCGAAGAAGGAGGCGAAGAAGCTGGGGATCCCGATCGTCGCTCTCATCGACACGAACAGCGACCCGGACGGGATCGACTGCATAATCGCCGGCAACGACGACGCGATACGCTCCATACAGTACTTCACGAGCCTGATGGCCGAGGCCTGCATAGAGGGCGGGAAGCGCCGCGAGGCGGCCCTGCGCGAGCAGGCGGAGAAGAAGGACAAGGAGGGCGAGGAACGGCCGAAGGGGCCCGCGGTCCGCGAGCAGAAGGTGGGAGGCAAGGGCCGCGCCTGGGTCGCGCGCAAGGACGAGAAGGCGGAGATCCCGGAGGCCGAGGCGGAACAGTTCGCCAGCGCCAAGGTGGGAGAGTCCGCCGACGTTGAGACCAAGACCGAGTGAGGCGGCGACGGCGCACTCGCCGGCATAGGTTCGCCTTGCTTTCAACATAAATAACGGAGGAAAGACAAAATGAGCATCACCCCCGAAATGGTCAAGAACCTGCGCGAGAAGACCGGCGCGGGCATGATGGACTGCAAGAAGGCCCTGTTCGAGTCCGGCGGCGACATGGACGCCGCCTACGAGTTCCTGAGGAAGAAGGGGATATCCACCGCCGAGAAGAAGGCGGTGCGCACCGCGGCCGACGGCCTCGTTGGGCACTTCATCAGCGACGACGGTAAGCTTGGTGTCCTGGTCGAGGTGAACTGCGAGACCGACTTCGTTACCAAGACCGAGGACTTCCAGAAGTTCGTGAAGGACATGACCGAGGTTGTTCGCGACGCGGCCCCCGCCGACATGGAGGGACTCATGGCCTCTAAGTTCGGCGGAGGTACGGTGCAGGAGGCGCAGACCGCCCTCACGGCGAAGATAGGCGAGAAGCTCGGCGTGCGCCGTTTCTCACGCCTCGCGGCCGACGGGACGAAGAAGCTGGCGCAGTACATCCACGCCGGTTCCAAGATCGGCGTCGTCGTCTCGTTCGACGACCCCAACGGCAAGCTCGACCCGACGACCGCACGCGAGGTCGCCATGCACGTCGCAGCGATGAACCCGCAGTATGTAAGGCGCGACGACGTGCCTCAGGACGTGGTGGCTAAGGAGAAGGAGATAATGCTCGCGCAGATGGGCGACATGAAGAAGCCGCCCGAGGTCATGGAGAAGATAGTCAGCGGAAAGATAGGCAAGTTCTACACCGAGGTGTGCCTCGAGGACCAGCTCTACGTGCGCGACCCGGACGGCAAGTCCACGGTAGGCGCCTGGCTCAAGAAGCTCGACGGTTCGATCAGGATAGACTCCTTCGTGCGCATGCAGGTGGGCGAGGGCATCGAGAAGCGCAAGGACTGAAGGCTCCGGGGGAGCGATGAAGCCCAAATACAAGAGGGTCCTTCTCAAGTTGTCAGGCGAGAGCCTCCTGCCCGAGGGCGGGGCTTTCGGCGTTTCGGCCGAGTCCGCGGCGAAGGTGGCCGGGGAGATCCGCCCGGTAGTGGAGTCGGGGGTGGAGACGGCGGTGGTGATCGGCGGAGGTAACATATTCCGCGGCGCCCCGGCGGCCGCGAGCGGAAGCATCGGCCAGGCCCAGGCCGACAGCATGGGCATGCTCGCGACGGTAATCAACGGGCTCGCGCTTCAGTATGCGCTCGAGAGCGCCGGGATGAAGACCAGCGTCATGACGTCCATCGCGATGCAGAACGTCGCGGAGCCGTTCGTGAGGCGCCAGGCCCTCACCCACCTCTCCGAGGGGCGCGTCTGCATCTTCGCCGGCGGAACAGGGAACCCGTTCTTCTCCACCGATACCGCCGCAGCGCTCCGCGCACTGGAGATCGGCGCCGAGGCGATACTCAAGGGCACCAAGGTGGACGGCATCTATTCATCCGACCCGGTCAAGAATCCCGACGCGACCCGCTACGAGAAGCTCGCATATATCGATGTTCTCAAGGCTCAGCTGAAGGTGATGGATCTGACTGCGATTTCCATGTGCATGGACCACAACCTCCCCGTGATCGTCTTCAACCTTTTCGTGCCGGGAAACCTGGCGAAGGTGGTCTCGGGGGCCAACCTGGGGACGGTCGTCTATGGATAACAAGGTCTTCGAGAAGACGCAGGAGAGGATGAACAAGGCGCTCGAGGCTCTTCGCCACGAGTTGTCCAAGATGCGCACCGGCAGGGCTTCGCTTTCGGTGCTCGACGACGTGCGCGTCGATTACTACGGCACCCCGACACCGTTGAACCAGCTGGCAACCCTTTCGGTGCCGGACGCGAGGACGCTGGCGATACAGCCGTGGGACGCCTCCGCCATATCCGCGATAGAGAAGGCGATCCAGCAGGCGAATCTGGGGCTGAACCCGATGAGCGACGGGAAGATCGTTCGCGTGCCGGTGCCGGCGCTCAACGAGGAGCGCAGGCGCGAGCTGGTGAAGGTCAGCCACAAGCACGGAGAGGATTGCAAGGTGAGCGTCAGGAACGCTCGCCGCGACGCGAACGAGGAACTCAAGTCGCTTAAGAAGGCGTCCACGATAACCGAGGACGAGGAGCGCAAGGGAACGGAGAAGATACAGAAGCTGACCGACGACGCCATAAAGCAGATCGACGAGACGCTGGCCCACAAGGAAAAGGACATCATGCAGGTGTGAGCCGCGGCCTTTCCGGGCCGTCGGCTGCGCCAACTCCAGATGAAGAACCTCCCCCGGCACATCGCCATCATAATGGACGGCAACGGAAGGTGGGCGAAGGAGCAGGGGCTCTCCCGCGCCGAGGGGCATCGCCGCGGAGCTCAGACGATAGAGAGGATCGTCCAGGCGGCCCACGACCGAAACATCAGGTTTTTGACGCTCTATGCCTTTTCCGAGGAGAACTGGAACAGACCTTCGGACGAGGTGCTCTCCCTCATGCAGCTGCTGCGGCACTTCGTCGCATCGAAGCGCGCCGAGCTCATAGAGAAGAGGACGCGCTTCATGGCTATAGGCGACCTCGAGCGCCTGGCGCCGGAGGTGAGAAGGGAGCTCATCGAGACATCCGAGGCGACTGCGGCCGGCGACAGGATGACGCTCGTGGTGGCCCTCTCCTACGGCTCCCGCCAGGAGATAGTGAGGGCGGTGAACAGCCTCATGCGAAGCGGGGTTTCGGAGGTGACTCCGGAGGCAATCGACGGCGCGCTCGACACCGCCGGAATTCCGGACCCCGATTTACTCATTAGGACCAGCGGGGAGTACAGGATCAGCAACTTCCTGTTGTGGCAGATAGCCTACTCGGAGCTCTACTTCACGGAGACCCTGTGGCCTGAGTTCACCGAGGCCGAGTTCGACCGCGCGATAGATTCATACTCCGATAGGGAGCGAAGGTTCGGGCAGATAAGCGAACAGCTGACGAAGTGACTCGTCGGGGGGTGCATGGTTCGTATCCTTACAGCCATAGCGATGGGTATTCTTGTAGTCTCGGCGGTCTGGTGGCTGCCCGTCTCCTATTTCAAGCTGCTGGTGCTGGCCGCAGCTGCGCTTGGTTTGCACGAGTTCTCGCGGATGTTTTTTCCCGACCGCATCGAGGCCTCCTTTGCCACCGCGGCCGGCGTCGTGATGTCCGCCTCGATCCTCTTTCGGTTCGGCGGGCGCGGTTCGGATATGCTCATGCTCGCGGGGCTTCTGTTCGCGCTCTCCCTCGTCTTCATGTGGCGCGCAAAGGAGCTTTCCGGCGCGGTCCAGAGGCTGGCGCTGGCCTGCTTCGGCATGGTCTATATAGGCGTAGCCTTTTCCTTCTGGGGGCTTCTGCGCGAGACGGGTTTCGGCAGGGAGCTCGTGCTTTTGGCGCTTGCGCCCGCCTGCCTGTGCGACACCTTCGCATACCTCGCCGGCAAGACAATCGGCAGGCGCAAGTTCGCGCCGATGGTGAGCCCGAACAAGACGATGGAGGGCTTCGCCGGCGCCCTGGTCGGGTCGCTCGCGGGAGTATTCGCGGTGAAGTGGGCTTTGCTGCCGTGGCTTCCCGATTACGCGGCCGTCGCCTTCGCGGCTGCCGTATGGATAGCCTCGCCGTTCGGGGACCTCGTCGAATCCATGCTCAAGAGGAGCGCCGGGGTCAAGGACTCGGGGGCCATCATACCCGGCCACGGCGGTGTGCTCGACAGGCTCGACGCGCTGATATTCACGGGCCCGGTTGCATATTTCTTCGCAATATACTTATTCGCGGCGTGATCGGAGACTGAGCGGATGAAGAGGATTTCAATACTCGGGAGCACGGGTTCGATAGGGCAGAGCACCCTGGACGTTGTGGAGCGCCATCCGGACAGCTTTTCGATCTCGGGCCTTGCCGAGGGCCATGACGTGGAACTTCTGGCCCGGCAGGCGGAGAAGTTCAGGCCGCGGGTCGTCTCGGTGCGCGATGAGGAATCCGCTGCGCGCCTGAAGGAGCTGCTCCGCACGCACAGGCCGGAGATACTCACCGGCATCGGGGGGGCTTCCGCGGTGGCCGCGATGGAGGATTCGGACGTCGTCGTGTCGGCGATAGTCGGAGCGGCGGGTCTGCTGCCTACGGTTGCGGCCATCCGCGCCGGCAAGTCGATCGCGCTTGCGAACAAGGAGACGATGGTCGTCGCCGGCGCGCTCGTAAAGGAGCTGGCCTCTGAGGGCGGCGTGTCCATCGTGCCGGTGGACAGCGAGCATTCGGCGATCTTCCAGTCGCTCGCCGGCCATCGCAGGGAGGACGTCTCGCGCATAATACTGACGGCTTCCGGCGGTCCTTTTTTGCGCTCCTCTCTCGAGGACATCGAGAGGGCAACGCCCGAGGCGGCTCTGAAACACCCGCGCTGGAACATGGGTGCGAAGATAACCATCGACTCGGCCTCCCTCATGAACAAGGGGCTCGAGGTCATAGAGGCGCGCTGGCTCTTCGACATGCCGCCCGAGCGCATAGCGGTGGTCGTGCACCCGCAGAGCATAGTTCATTCGATGGTCGAGTACCGCGACGGGTGCGTGGTCGCGCAGATGGGCGTGCCCGACATGCGCGCCCCGATAGCTTACGCCATTGCGTATCCCGCGCGTGTGGAGAGCGGCGTCGAAAAACTAGATCTCGCCAGCGTGGGAAGGCTCGACTTCGAGGAACCGGACGCGAAGCGCTTCCCCTGTCTCGCTCTCTCGTTCGAAGCCCTCGCCGCCGGCGATTCGATGCCGGCGGTGCTCAACGCGGCGAACGAGGTCGCGGTGGCCGCGTTCATCGAAAAGAGAGCTTCGTTCACCGACATATACAGGATCGTCAAAAAGACGATGGACGCGCATTCGCCGCGCCCCTTCGGATCCGTCGAGGAGATACTCGAGGTGGACCGCTGGGCGCGGGAGACGGCGCGGGAAACGATAAGATGACGATATTTTACTTCATAGTAGCGCTCGGGCTTTTGATCTTCGTCCACGAGCTGGGTCACTTCATCTTCGCGAAGAGGGCGGGGATATACGTCGAGGCTTTCTCGCTTGGCTTCGGGCCGAGGCTCTTCGGCTTTCGCAAGGGAGAGACGGATTACCGCGTCTCCCT
>DAONII010000036.1:0-9305 GCA_035405085.1 bacterium
CCCTTCTCATCGTGGAAGTACATAACCACAACGGGCCTGAGATAGTAGTATATCGATACCACCGATGCCAGGAGGGCAACGACGACGAGCGCCGCGTCGCCTCCCCTGACCGCGGAGAGGAAGAGATAGTACTTCGCGAAGAATCCGAGCGTGGGCGGGAAGCCGGCCAGCGACAACAAAAAGAGAGTGAACGCCGCCGAAAGCCACGGCCTGCGGCGGCCCATGCCCTGAATCCCCTGAACGTCCACCCTGCCGGTCATCCCCTCTATCGCGCATACAGCCGCAAAGGCGCCGGCCGTCATCAGGACGTAGGCGACGAGGTAGAGGAGCACCGCCCGCAGCGAACTCGCGGGATAGACGAGCATGGAGGGAAAGGCGACGAGCAGGTAGCCGGCGTGCGCTATCGACGAGTAAGCGAGCATCCGCTTCAGGTTGTCCTGCATGATCGCCGCGAGGTTGCCCACGACCATCGTGGCGACGGCGAGCCCGAAGACCACCCCGCTCCATATTCCGCCGGCGTGTGCCGCCGCGGAAAAGGCGAAGCGGGCCAGCGCGACGACCGCAGCTGCCTTCACGCCGGTCGCCATCAGCGACGACACCGGAGTGGGGGCGCCGTCGTAGGCGTCCGGCGCCCAGCTGTGGAAAGGCACTGCGGCCACCTTGAAGGCGAAGCCTATAAGGGCCATGGCGCAGCCGAAAAGAAAGAAGGCCCTGCCCTCACCCGCCACGATATCCGATGCGCGCTCGGACAAGACAGCCAGATCTGTGCTCCCGGCGCTGCCTATTATGAAGGCTATCCCCATCGCAAAGAAGGCGGTCGCGAATGCGCCCATCAGGAAGTATTTCAGCGCGCCTTCCAGCGAGGCGGCGCGCCCCCTTGCCGAGCCTACGAGGGCGTAGGCGGCCAGCGACATCGTCTCGAGGCCGACGAGAACCGCCACGAGATCGCCGGCCGCGACGAGCACGCCCATGCCGAAGCACGAGAAGAGCAGAAGCGAGAAGTATTCGCCGCGCCTTATCGCAGGGGTGGCACCCTCCCCCCTCGCGGGGGAAGTCTTCCCGATCCACGAAAGCGAAGTAGCGGCGGAGAAGATGCCGGCCACGGCCACGATCATCCACGACAGGATCGACAGGCGGTCTATCGCCATCAGCGCGATCCTCTCGCCGTGTGCGCAGGGCCACACGCGCCAGGCCAGAAGGAAAGAGGCTGCCAGCGCGGCCAGCGCGAGATACGCGGAGAAGAAGGATTCCTCCTCCTCCAGAAACGCGGAGTGCAAAAGAGCCGCTAGCGCCGCGCAGAGGATCACCAGAAGCGGCGAGGCGAGCTCGAGAAGCGTCATCCACTGTGAGGCTGTTGGTGCCTCGAACATCTCAAGTCCTTTCCGGCATCACCGAGCAACCGGATTCGCTCGAGCGGAATCCGGCCTTACCGCCTTCGACGATGGAGCTATCATCTCCACCCTCTTCGCGAGGCGTATGAACGCGTCGGAGGAACGCCATACCTTTTCCAGCAAGCCCTGCGGCCAGACGCCTACCAGGATTACGATGGCGGCGATGGGCACGAGGGACGAGTACTCCCTGAACCGCAGATCCGGCATCCGCCTCTCCTCCTCGTTTTTCAGCGGCCCGAAGAATACCCGCGCTATCGCCCATAGTATATAGACGGCGCCGAATACGAGCCCCAGAATCGCCGCCGCCGCGTACGGCGTCCTCGTCTGGAAGCTCCCCATGAGAACGAGGAACTCGCCTGCGAAATTATTCAGGCCCGGCAGCCCCATGGACGAGAGGCCGAGGAATATGAACGCGGCTGAGAGGGCGGGCAGCGAGCGTGCCGTCCCTCCGAAGTCCTCTATCATCCTCGTGCGGCGCCTCTCGTAGAGCATTCCCACTACGAGAAAGAGGCCGCCCGTCGTTATCCCGTGGTTCGCCATCTGCAGTACGGCACCCGCCACCGCCTGCCTCTCCAGCGCGTAGAGCCCGAGGATCACGAAGCCCATGTGGGATATCGACGAGTATGCCACCAGGCGCTTGAGATCGGGCTGGACCATCGCGAGCAGGGCGCCAGCTATTATGCCGGCCACCGCCAGCGAGAGCATCAGATCGGCAGACCACGCGACCGCAGCCGGGAACATCGGCATCGCGAAGCGATAGAAGCCGTAGGTGCCCATCTTTAGCAAAACTCCGGCGAGCAGTATCGACCCGGCCGTTGGGGCCTCCGTGTGCGCGTCCGGCAGCCACGTGTGAAGCCCTATCATCGGAACCTTTATCGCAAACGCGACGGCCAGCCCCGTGAAAAGCCACATCTGCTCCTCCACGGTGAACACGTGGGAGTAGCAATCCATCAGGTCGAAAGAGCCGGCTTTCACCGCTGCGTAGAGGATGGCCGCCAGCATGAGGACGGAGCCGGCCGTAGTGAATATCACGAACTTCACCGCCGCGGCTATCCGCCCCGCGCTCCCCCACGCGCCGATGAGGAATATCATGGGAATCAGGACCGCCTCCCAGAAAACGTAGAACAGAAACAGGTCGAGCGAGGCGAAAACCCCCATCATCCCCGTCGCAAGAAGCATAAGCAGCGCGTGGAAGGCCTTGACCCCCCTGTCTATCTCGCGCCAGGAAGCCAGCACGGACACGGGGAGCAAAACGGCAGTCATCAGAATCAGGAGCGCGGAGACACCGTCGACCCCAAGGTGATAGCCGACCCCGAGCGAAGGTATCCACGAAGCGAACTCCACCAGCTCGAAATCCCCGGCGCCCGAGACGCGCGCGAAGACCGCAGCCGCCGAGGCCAGAGCAAAGAGAGAGGCGGCGAGGCTCACGAAGCGGATCGCCGTCCTCCATTTCGAGGGCAACGCGAGGATGGCCAACATCCCCGCCATAGGCAGAAAAACCGTGAAGCTCAGAAGATGTTCGTTCAAAAGATCCATTTTGTAAGGCCGCGCGTCTCGGCCGACTCCGCCGAATCCTCAGAGGGCCATGAAAGCGATGACCGCAACCGCACCCACGAGGAAATACAGCAGATACCTCTGCAGCACCCCGTTTTGCGCTGCCGAAGCCACGACCGCCATGAAGCCCACCGCCCTCGCCGTGCCGCCCACCGCCAGTCCGTCGACCGCAACGCGGTCGGCAGCCTTCCACAGGACGCGGCTAGAAAACCACGTCAGCGGGCGGACTATAACCTTCTCATAGAGTTCGTCTATGTAGAACAGATTCACCGCCAGGCGGTGCAGCGGCGCCACTTTTTTCGCCATGCGGCCCGGCAAGTCGCGTTTCTGCGAGTATATGAGCAGACCCAGTATCGAGAAATGCGCCGACCACAAAAGCGTTATGACCATCAGGATTATTTCGGTGTGTGTCCCCGGCGCGGGCGCCCTGCTTATCTCATAGGGGATTAACTGGCCCAGCCACTCCCCCATGCGGTTCACCCCTCCCAGGCACTGCGGCACGCCCAGGAATCCGCCGACGAGCGTGCCGGTGGCCAAAAGCATCATCGGTATCGCCATGGATACCGGAGCCTCCACGACTCGCTTCCACCTCTCCATCGACACGTTCGTCTGTCCGAAGAAGACGAAGCCCGCGGCACGGAAGATGTAGAAGGAGGTGAGGCCGACCCCCAGGAAACCCATCGCCCACAGCACCGTGTTGCCGCGCTCATATGCCTGCCAGAGTATCGCATCCTTGCTGAAGAAGCCGACGGTGGGGGCGAGCCCCGCCAGCGCGGCCGCGGCTATGACGAAGGTCCATGCGGAGAGGGGCATCCTGCGCTTCAAGCCGCCCATGTTTCGAACGTCCTGCTCGCCGCCGAGCGCGTTTATCACCGCCCCGGCCGAGAGGAAGAGAAGCGCCTTGAAGAACGAGTGAGCCACCAGGTGGTATATCGCCCCGGTGAACGCCCCGACCCCGCAGGCGAGAAACATCGTTCCCAGCTGCGATATCGTGGAATACGCCAGTATCTTCTTGAGGTCGGTCACCACGAGCCCCATTACCGCCGCATAGATCGCGGTGGAGGCACCGATGACGGCGACGGCGTGAAGCGCGAACGGGGACAGCGCGAATATGAAGTTGAGCCTGACTACCATGTAGACGCCCGCGGTCACCATCGTGGCCGCGTGGATGAGCGCGGAGACCGGCGTGGGGCCCGCCATGGCGTCGGGCAGCCATACATAGAGCGGGATCTGAGCGGATTTCCCCACCGCCCCGGCAAAGAGCAGAAGCGAAACGGCGGTCGCGACCGGCACGAAATACGCCCCGTATCTCTCCATCGTCTGGAAGTTGAAAAACCCGCTCTCCGGATTTACTCCGGCGGCTGACATGACCCCGAATATCAGAAACATGCCGGCGAGAAAACCCGCGTCCCCTATCCGGTTCACGACGAAGGCCTTCATCCCGGCCCTCGCCTTGTCCCGATCCTCGAACCAGAACCCTATCAGCAGGTAGGAGCAGAGCCCCACCCCCTCCCAGCCCACGAACATCAGGACCAGGTTGTCGGCCAAAACCAGCAGAAGCATGAAGAACAGGAAGAGATTCAGAAAGGCAAAATAGCGGGAATAGGCCGCGTCGTGGCGCATGTAGCCGACCGAATATACGTGTATGAGAAGGCCGACCCCGGAGACCACCAGCGACATTATGAGGGAGAGCTGATCGGCGTTGAGTCCCACATCCACGACCAGCGCTCCGCTCGCCACCCAGCTGAAGAGCGGGCCGGTTATTGCCGAAGGGGAGCCGGCCTCGAAGCCCGTGAGCGTGAAAAACGTTACCGAGGCAGCCGCGAACGACAGCATCGGCGCGCCGCAGCCCAAAAGCGTGACCAGCGGCCTGAACCTGGCGCGCTCGTCCCGCGCCGTCGCAAGCGCGATCAATCCGTTCGCCGCCGCACCGAAAAGCGGAAAGGCGACGATGAGCCATATGACCGTCTGAAGCGTCAAGTGCCTGTATAACAGCTCCAGCATCACGCGCATCCCCCGTCAACCCTTCAGGAGCTTCATCTCGTCTACGAACACGGTCCTTCTGAGCCTGAAGAAGGCGACCACCAGCGCCAGGCCCACGGCTGCCTCGGCGGCCATCACCGCCATGATGAACATGGCCAGCGCCTGCCCGTTCGGAAGAAGCGTCCAGCGCGAAAAAGCGAGCAGCGCGACGTTGACCGACGCGAGCATAATCTCTACCGACATGAACATGACGAGGACGTTTCGGCGCACGACGACCCCCGTAGCCCCTATCACGAAGAGCGCCACGCTAAGGATCAGGTGGTGTTGAAGGGTCACCAAGGCCTCAGCCCTCCCCCGCGGTCGTATCCCTCTTCGCCAGCGATATCGCCGCCACCGCAGCGACGAGCAGCATCACTCCGACGAGCTCAAGCACTAACGCGTAGCGCCCCACCACGGCAAGGGCGAGCGTCAGCGGCGCCTCGTAGGCGGCCCCGCTCTTCGGCGCTTCGACAAACGGGGGTTTCCATATGGCCAGGATCAGGATCAGAGCCAGATATCCGGACGCAACGGCACCGAGAACGCGGCCGAAGCTCACGATCCTTGGCCGAAGGCTCTCCTCGCCCTGGTCCACCAGCATTATCACGAAGAGAAACAAAACCATCACCGCGCCGGCCGCGATGAGCACCTGCAGGGCCGCCAGAAAGGGAGCGCCCAGCATTCCGAATATGCCGGCTACGGAGAGGAGCGAAACCACGAGCCATATCGCGCTCGCCGGCGGGCTCCGGCGCGTTATCGTCGCGAGCGCCGAGAAGACCGCCGAGGCGGCAAGGAGGTAGAAGAGTATCGTATTCATGCTCTGCATTTCACCCACCATACATCAACACCGCCACCGCCGTCACGACAACATTGATCATGGCGAGCGGCAGGAGGACCTTCCAGCCCAGGTGCATGAGCTGATCGTACCGAAAGCGCGGCAACGTCCAGCGCACCCATATGAACGCGCAGCACAGGATCAGGGTCTTTGCGAGCAGGGTCAGCGTCTGCAGGGCCGTAAGAAATGCCGCCGGCAACCATGCGGGGATCTCCTCACCCCCCCCGAGGGCCAGCGCGGCCAAGAGCGCCAAACCCGCGGCCGCCGCCAAAGCTCCGAAGAGGAGGGGCTCGAAGTCGCGCGCATCGCGGTATGCCCTGCGAAAACGCTTTGCGAGCATCGCCCCGACCGCGATAAGCGCCAGAGCCGCGCCCGGCCAGACTACCGCGAGCACGAGGTTGAAATTTTCCGTTATCCATCCCGACTCACAAAACGGAAGCTGCCACCCCCCCAAAAAGAGCGTGGCCATTATCATGGAGCCCACGGCTATGTGGGCGTATTCCCCCATGAAGAACATCGCGAAGCGCATGCTCGAGTATTCTGTATGGTAGCCGGCAACTATCTCGGACTCCCCCTCCGGGAGGTCGAACGGAAGCCTCCTTGCCTCGGCCAGCATCGCGGTGAAGAATATAGCGAACGCCAGCGGCTGGCGCACGGCGTTCCAGCGCCACGGCCAGAACCCCTGGTCCTCCACTATCGCTGAGAGCGACAGCGACCCGGCGAGCATAAAGAGCGCGAGCGCCGCGAGCCCGATGGCGAGCTCGTAGGATATCGTCTGCGCGCACGCCCTCATGGCGCCCAGCAGTGAAAACTTGTTGCCGGATGCCCAGCCTGCGAGCATCACCGCATAGACGCCAAGCGAGGACACCGCCAGCACATAGACGAGCCCGGCCTTCAGATCCGCGACCTGAAGCGAAAAGGGGAAGCCGCCGAAGGAGGCCGGCTCGGAAAAGGGCACCACGGCCACGGTCACCGTGGCCACGAAGAACGCTATGATCGGCGCGGCCAGGTAAGCCGGCCTGAACGCCGCCGCCACGGCCACCTCTTCCTTCGAAAAAAGCTTTATCGCGTCGGCGATCGAATGGAGAAAGCCGCCCGCACGCACACACATTATGGACGCGCGGTTCGGCCCCCTTCGGTCCTGTATGTAGGCCGCCCCCTTGCGCTCCATCCATATGAGCACCGGCACGAATCCGACCACCATCGCGAAGATGACTGCCACCTTTGCAAGGGCGACGACCATGTCCAATTCAGTCATCCCAACACCTCTGAAAGAAGGGCCGCCATCTCGGATACCCCCTTCGCCTCGCCCGCCGGGGCGAAGATCGGATCGATCCTCTGCTTCAGGCCGCTTCGGTTTACGAACGTGCCCCCCGCCTCCTGGGGCAGCGCCTTCGGAAGGATCGCATCAGCCCACATGAGCCCCCTCTGAACCGAGGACGAGACGAGGACGACCCACGCAGGGCGAGACTCGACGAGCGACATGAGGTCGTTTTCCCCGAGGCCGTCGAGGATTACGTATCCGGCGCCGCGCTTAAGATCCGCAGGCCTCTTCTTTGCGAACCCGACGACGCCGGCCGAGTTGGGGTTTCGGTCGGCATCCCTCAGTATGGAATCCGCGAACGCCGGGTCGGGATCCATCCCGGACATGAACACCCTCTCCGCCTTCAGGTTTTTCAGAAACCCGGCGAGCGCCGCGTTGTCTTCCAGACTGGAACGGGCCGAGAGAACGCCCGCCACCTCGGAGGCCTTCCCGGACGAGATCAGCCCCGCGACGAACCCAGCCGCCTCTGCCCAGCCGACGTCGGCTGCGGCGTTGTCCCTCGTCACGCGGGGAACGACGACCCTGTTCTCGGGCAAAAGCTCCCTGTACGTCATCCGGCCGTGGTCGCATGCTAGGCAGCCGTTGACCGCGGCGTTTTCGCGCGGACGGATCCTGTACGGAACTCCGCCTTCGTGGTCGATCCATATGCTGCATCCGGCAGCGCAGCCGGTGCAGACCGAAGCGGAGCTCTTGAGAAACCACGCGCGCTTTTTGAAGCGGAAATCCGAGGAGGTCAGCGCGCCCACCGGGCACAGATCGACCGTCATCAGCGAATAGGGGTTGGATAACGATCTCCCCTCGATCACCCCTATCTCGGATCGTTCGCCGCGCCCGAAGACCCCTATCTCGTGCACGCCCGCTATCTCCTCGCAAAATCGAACGCAGCGCGTGCACAGAACGCAGCGCTCCGAGTCCAGGATCACATGCGGACCTATCCTCTGCGCCTTCGCCTTCCTGACCTTGGGGTCCTTCAGCCTCGACGGGCGGAGGGATTCGCTGAAGTAGTAGTCCTGCAGGTCGCACTCGCCGGATCGGTCGCAGACAGGGCAATCGAGCGGGTGGTTCCGCAGTATGAATTCCAGCGCATCGGCGCGCGCGCCGCGCGCGAGCTCCGATTGGGTGCGAACCACCATCCCCTCGCGGGCCGGCTCCCTGCAGGATATGACGGGCTCATTTGTCCCCTCTATCTCTACCGCGCAGAGCCTGCAGCTTCCGGATGCCGAGAGGCATTTGTGATAACAGAACCTGGGCACGCGCGCACCCGCGAGGTCCGCCGCCTCGAGTACCGTGGCGCCCTCCCTCACCTCAACCGTCCTGTCGTCGACCTTAAGCTTTATCATCGCTCTATGGGGCATCCCCCGAGGCGCGCGTGCGCCTCGAACTCGTTTCTGAACTTTTGCACAAACGATTCGACGGAGACCGCGAGGCCGTCGGCCAGGGCGCATATAGTCCGCCCGCGCATGTTGCGGGCCAACGACGCCATGGTGTCGATGTCGGCTGAATCGGCCCGGCCGGCCTCGATCCGGCCGCATATATCCGCAATCCATCCGCAGCCCTCGCGGCACGGGGCACACTGTCCGCAGGACTCGTCGGCGTAAAAACCCGCTATGTCGGAGAGGACCCTCACCATGCAGGCGCTCTCGTCCGCGACTATCATCCCGCCCGAACCCAGCATCGAACCCGCCCGTTTCAACGACTCGAAGTCCAGCCTGGCCCCGAGCGCCTCCTCGGCGGTCAAAACGGGAACCGAAACGCCTCCGGGCATCACCGCCTTGAGTTTCCTGCCCCCCTGCGTCCCGCCCGCGCATTCCGCGAGAAAGGACGCGAGCGGCATCCCCATCTCTATCTCGTATACCCCCGGACGCTCCACGTGCCCGGAGACGCTCACGAGCTTCGTGCCCGGGCTCTCATCGGTGCCCATCCTCCGGTATGCGTCCGCGCCCTCCCTCACTATGAACGGCAGTGATGCGAGGGTCTCCACGTTGTTTACGACAGTTGGGCAACCGAAGAACCCCTCCTCAGCCGGGAAGGGGGGCCTTATCCGCGGCAGGCCGCGCCGCCCCTCCATGGAGTTAATGAGGGCAGTCTCCTCCCCACAGATGTAGGCCCCGGCCCCGCGCCATTCGGATATATCCACTTCGACGCCATGCCCTCGGATGTTTTTCCCGACGAATCCGGCCCT
>DAONII010000037.1:0-9271 GCA_035405085.1 bacterium
CTCAGTCCGAGACGGTGTGGAGACAGTCGAACCGCTATTGCGTGCCCAAGTTGGCCTTCGTGAACAAGATGGACCGCACCGGTGCGGATTTCTACCGCGCGGTCAGGATGATGCGCGATCGCCTCGGCGCGAACGCTATTCCCCTCCAGCTCCCACTGGGAACGGAGGCCGAGCACCGCGGCATAATCGATCTGATCCGCCGCAAGGCGATAATGTTCGACGAGGAGAGCAAGGGCTCGGAGTTCAGCGAGGCCCCGATCCCGGAGGATATGCTTCCGCTGGTCGACGAGTACAGGGAACAGCTCATCGAGGCGGTGGCCGAGGTGGATGACGAACTTCTCCACAAGTACCTGGAGAGCCACGAGCTCTCCGAGGAGGAGATAGTTCGCGGCTGCCGCAAGGGTACGGTCGAGATGAAGATCGTTCCGGTTCTCTGCGGCGCTGCCTTCAAGAACAAGGGCGTTCAGCAGCTCCTCGACGCGGTCGTCGCATACCTGCCATCCCCGCTCGAGGTGAAGCCGGTAGAAGGCGTGAATCCGGACAAGCAGGAGCTCGTAGAGGTTCGCAATGCCTCCACGAAGGAGCCGTTCGCGGCGCTCGCGTTCAAGATCATGACCGACCCTTACGTCGGCCAGCTGACCTATTTTCGCGTGTACTCCGGTGCCGTTGACAGCGGCACGACGGTGTTCAACCCTTCGCGCGGCAAGCGCGAGCGCATCGGAAGGCTCCTTCGGATGCACGCGAACAAGCGCGAGGAGATAAAGCGCGCCGAGGCCGGAGAGATAATAGCGGCGGTCGGGCTTAAGTTCACCGGAACGGGCGACACCCTGTGTTCCGAGGACAAGCCGGTGCTGCTCGAGAAGATGGAGTTTCCGGATCCCGTCATATCGATCGCGGTCGAACCCAAGACGAGGGCTGACGAGGAGAAGCTGGGCGCTTCGCTGCAGAAGCTTGCGAACGAGGACCCGACCTTCAGGATAAACGTCGACCAGGAGACCGGCCAGACGATCATCGCCGGCATGGGCGAGCTGCACCTCGAGATAATCGTCGACAGGCTCGTGCGCGAGTTCGGAGTTGAGGCGAACGTGGGAAGGCCGCAGGTCGCCTACCGCGAGACGATAACCCGCAGGGTCGAGGTGGAAAACAAGTACGTGAAGCAGACCGGCGGGCGCGGACAGTACGCCCACGTCTGGCTCCGAATGGAGCCAAACGAGAAGGGGAAGGGCTTCGATTTCGTCGACGACCTCAAGGGCGGCAACGTGCCGCGCGAGTACGTCCCGGCCGTCAGGAAGGGCGCCCAGGAGGCGATGGACAGCGGGGTGCTGGCAGGGTATCCGCTGGTGGACGTCAAGGTGGCCCTCTTCGACGGCTCGTACCACGAGGTCGACTCCTCGGATATGGCCTTCAAGATATGCGCCTCGATGGCGTTCAAGGACGGGGCGCGAAAGGCAGGCCCGATTCTTCTCGAGCCGATGATGGCGGTGGAGGTGGTCGTTCCCGAGGAATACCTCGGTTCGGTCACAGGGGATCTCTCCTCCAGGAGAGGGCACATAATGCGCAGCGAGGTCAGGGCCGGCTCACAGGTCATCGGAGCCCAGGTGCCTCTGGCGAGCATGTTCGGATACTCAACCGACCTCCGCAGCGCTACGCAGGGCAGGGCAACCTACACCATGCAGTTCTCGCACTACGAGCCGGTGCCGAAGAACATCGCGGAGGAGATCGTAGCCAAGAGCCAGGGTCGCTGATTTGGTTTTTACGGGCCGGAAGGCCCTTCGGAAAAGGAACTCAAACTTTCAAACTGGAGTGAGGGGAGGAAGACATGGCAAAGGAGAAATTCGAAAGGACTAAGCCGCACGTTAACGTCGGGACCATCGGTCACGTCGACCATGGCAAGACCACCCTTACCGCCGCCATCACCAAGGTGTGCGCCGACAAGGGTCTGTCCAAGTTCGTGGCCTACGACGAGATCGCGAAGGCGTCCGAGTCGCAGGGCCGTCGTGACGACACCAAGATCCTCACGATCGCGACAGCTCACGTCGAGTACGAGAGCCCGAATCGTCACTACGCGCACGTCGACTGCCCCGGTCACGCCGACTACGTAAAGAACATGATCACCGGCGCCGCCCAGATGGACGGCTCCGTCCTGGTCGTCTCCGCGGCCGACGGTCCGATGCCCCAGACTCGCGAGCACATCCTGCTGGCGCGCCAGGTCGGCGTCCCCTACATCGTCGTGTTCCTCAACAAGGTCGACCTCGTCGACGACCCCGAGCTCCTCGAGCTCGTCGAGCTCGAAGTCCGCGAGCTGCTCTCGAAATACGAGTATCCGGGCGACAAGACCCCGATCGTTCGCGGCAGCGCGATCAAGGCCCTGCAGGGCGACACCTCAGACATCGGTTCCGAGTCGATAATGAAGCTGCTCGAGGCCCTCGATTCCTTCGTTCCCGAGCCGCAGCGCGCGATCGACAAGCCGTTCCTCATGCCTGTCGAAGACGTGTTCAGCATCTCCGGCCGCGGCACAGTCGTCACCGGCCGTGTCGAGCGCGGCATCATAAAGACCGGCCAGGAGGTTGAGATAATAGGCCTGCGCGACACGCAGAAGACCGTCGTCACCGGCGTTGAGATGTTCCGCAAGATCCTCGACGAGGGGCGCGCGGGCGACAACGTGGGCCTTCTTCTCCGCGGCACGAAGAGGGAGGATGTCGAGCGCGGGCAGGTCATTGCCGTCCCCGGTTCGATCACGCCCCACAAGAAATTCAAGGGCGAGGTCTACGTGCTTACGAAGGAGGAGGGCGGGCGCCACACCCCGTTCTTCAAGGGTTACAGGCCCCAGTTCTACTTCCGCACGACCGACGTGACCGGCGTCATGCAGCTGCCGGAGAACGTCGAGATGGTCATGCCGGGCGACAACGTTTCGGTGGAGGTCGAGCTGATCACGCCGATCGCCATGGAGAAGGAGCTTCGCTTCGCGGTCCGCGAGGGCGGCCGCACGGTGGGCGCCGGCGTCGTGTCCGAGGTGATCGAGTAATCAAAGCTGGAAACGAAACGGAGAGAAACGTATGGCTACGCAATACGACAAGGGACAGAAGATAAGGATCAGGCTCAAGGCCTACGACCACAAGCTGCTCGACCAGTCGACGTCCGAGATAGTCGGCACGGTCCAGCGCACGGGGGCGCACCTTGCGGGCCCTATCCCTCTGCCCACAAAGATCGAGAAGTACTGCGTGTTGCGGAGCCCGCACGTCGACAAACGCTCCCAGGAGCAGTTCGAGATCCGCACGCACAAGCGGCTCATCGACATACTCGAGCCCACCCAGCAGACGGTGGACGCGCTCATGAAGCTCGAGCTCTCGGCCGGAGTGGATGTCGAAATAAAGATGGTGTAGCGAGAAGCCGGGCTTCGCTCCGGCTGGCCGGATTCGCGGTCAGTCAGAGGGGCGGGGCCCATTGGATCTCGGATTCGAAGAGGTGCCTTATGCTGGGATTGATGGGAAAAAAACTTGGGATGACCCAGGTGTTCACGCCCGAGGGTGAGATGGTCCCCGTGACCGTCGTGAAGCTCGGCCCCTGCACCGTGACGCAGACGAAGTCGGAGAAGACCGACGGCTACAACGCGGTTCAGCTCGGATTCGGCGTCACAAAGCCGCGCAGGATGAACAAGGCGCGCCGCGGACACCTCGAGAAGAAGGGTCTGCCGCTCTTCGCTCATCTGCAGGAATTCCGCACCGACCGCGTGGAGGAATTCTCTGTCGGGCAGGAGCTCGTGGCCGCCGGCTTCAAGGCCGGGGACGCCGTGCATGTAAGCGGCGTCTCAAAGGGGCGCGGTTTCCAGGGTGTCATCAAGCGCCACAACAAGCACGGCGGTCCGATGTCGCACGGTTCGGACTTTCACCGCCGTCCCGGTTCGATAGGCATGAGGACCTGGCCCGGGCACGTGCTCAAGAATATGAAGCTCCCCGGGCACATGGGCGACGTGAACGTCACGATCAAGGGCCTCGAGATCGTCGCGGTGCGTCCCGAGGACGACGCGGTTCTCATAAGGGGCGCCGTTCCGGGAGCGAACAACGGGACCGTTGTCGTCACGTGCATAGAGGACGATTTCGAAACCCGCCAGGAGCTGCGCCGCGGCGGCGCGGCGAAGGCGGAAGAGGCCGCACAGGCGGATGAGCCGGCGGATTCCCCGAAGGCCCAGGCGGCTGACGAGAAAAAGGAGTGACCCGTGAAAGAGACGGTCTTCACAATGGATAAGAAGGCGGCCGGCGAGGTCGAGCTCTCCGAGGAGATCTTCACCAGCAGGGTGAACAAGGCCCTCATATACGAGACGGTGAAGATGCATCTCGCGAACAGGAGGGCTGGCACCGCGGCTACGCGCAACCACCGATTGGTCTCCGGCACCACGGCCAAGATGTACCGCCAGAAGGGGACCGGGCGTGCGCGCCACGGCGACACCAGGACGAACATCTTCGTCGGCGGCGGCAAAGCCTTCGGTCCGCACCCGCGCGATTACGGCTACCGCATGCCGGCCAAGGCCAGGAAGGGGGGGCTGCGTGCGGCCCTCTCCCTCAAGAGAAACGAGGGCAGGCTCCTGATCGTGGACGACCTGAAGATGGAGAGCATCAAGACCAAGGATGCCGTCGCAGTCCTCTCGAACCTCGGCGTGAAGAGCGGCCTCATCGTGGTCGACGGGCAAAACGCCAATCTCGAGAAGTCCGTGCGGAACATACCCGGCGTGAAGTTTCTGCGCTGGGAGGGCTTAAACGCCCACGACGTCATCCGCTATGAGCACGTCATCGTTACGGTGCCCGCGCTCAACCGGGTGCAGGAGGTATTGAAGCCGTGAAGACACATGAAACGATAAAGAGGCCTCTTGTCACCGAGAAGGGCACGCTGGCACAGCAGTCGTCGAACCAGTACTTCTTCGCGGTGGATCCGCGCGCGACGAAGAACGACGTCCGCAGCGCCGTGGAGACTGCGTTCAAGGTGAAGGTCGAGGCGGTCAGGACGATGAACGTGCCGGGCAAGTTCAAGAGGGTTGGCAAGAACGTCGGCCGTACATCGGCCTGGAAGAAGGCTGTTGTGACGCTTAAGGAAGGCGACCGGATCGAATTCCTTGAAGGCGCATAGAAGCCGGGATCCGCTGTTCGCGAGTCGTAACCCGAAGTTATTCTGAAGCAGGAGAACCCGGGTTACGGGCAGCGAGCGGCGGGCGACGGATTGAGGTTTTAAAATGGCCATCAAAAACTACAAACCTATGACCCCGGGCCGCCGCGGCATGGACGGCCACGACTTTTCCGACATAACGAGGAAGGCCCCGGAGAGGTCCCTGACCCAGCACGTCAAGAAGAGCGGCGGGCGGAATTCGAACGGCAGGATCACCATTCGCCACCGGGGGGGCGGCTCGAAGACGAAATACAGGCTCATCGACTTCCGCCGAAACAAGAGGGATATCCCCGCGAGGGTCGCGTCCATAGAGTACGATCCGAACCGCTCGGCCCGCATCGCGCTTCTCAACTATGCCGACGGAGAGAAGCGCTACATACTGGCGCCGGTCGGTCTCGCGGTGGGCGCTCCGGTGATGGCCTCGGCCACCGCCGAGATAGCTCCGGGAAACGCGATGCCGCTCACCAGCATTCCGCTCGGCACCGCGATACACAACATCGAGGTGGTGCCGGGAGGCGGTGGCAAGGTGGTTCGTTCCGCGGGTGCCTCGGCCCAGCTGATGGCCCGCGAGGGGAGCTACGCCCAGGTGAAGCTTCCCTCGGGCGAGGTTCGCATGTTCAACACCGGCTGCTGGGCCACCATAGGTCAGGTCGGCAACATCGAGCATGAGAACGTGGAGATAGGCAAGGCAGGCCGAGTCCGCCACATGGGCGTTCGGCCGCACGTTAGGGGCACCGCCAAGAACCCGGTCGACCATCCGCACGGCGGAGGCGAGGGCAGGACGAAGGGCGGCAGAAATCCTGTGTCGCCCTGGGGCTGGTGCACCAAGGGCATGAAGACGCGCGACAACAGGCGCACGCAGCGCTTCATAGTGAAGGACAGAAGGGCATAGCGGTCGTAACGCGCCGTTCGCGGCTAGTAACTCAAGCGGTCTCGCGCGGAGTTACAGTTGGCGAGCGGCGGGTCACGGATTTTTTATGGCACGTTCACTGAAGAAGGGGCCGTTTCTCGACGAACACCTCGAGCGAAAGGTGTCGGCGGCCCAGGGGACGCAGAACAGGCAGCTCATCAAGACGTGGTCTCGCAGATCGACGATCATACCCGACATGGTGGGCATGACGATCGCGGTCCACAACGGCAGGAAGTTCATACCTGTGTTCGTTACGGAGAACATGGTCGGGCACAAGCTCGGTGAGTTCGCCGCGACGAGGATCTTCCGCGGCCATGCCGGCGGAAGGAAGACTGCGGTGGCTTCCGCTCCGGCTGCGGCTCCCGCTGCCGCTCCCGCAGCTGCGCCGCAAGGAGGGAAGTGATGTCTGCGAACGCAAAGCTTAAGATGATACGGATGACCCCGCGCAAGGTGCGCGTAGTCGCGAACCAGGTTCGCGGCAAGGCGGCCCAGGAGGCCGTGGATTATCTCACCTTCTGCAAGCGCAGGGCCGCGCGCCCGCTGCTCAAGCTTATTAAGTCGGCGATCGCCAACGCCGACGTAAAGGGCGGCATGGATATCGACAACCTCTTCGTCAAGGAGCTTCTCGTCGATTCCGGCCCCACCATGAAGCGCTGGATGCCCAGGGCGCGCGGCATGGCAACGCCGATCCTCAAACGAACGTCGAAAATCAGCGTTACGCTGGATGAGAAATAGGAGCGATAAATGGGACAGAAGACGCATCCGACGGGGTTCAGGCTTGGAGTCAGCAAGACTTGGGAATCCCACTGGTACGCGCCCAAGGGCAACTATCAGAAGCAGGTACACCAGGACCGCTACATCAGGGGCGAGATAAAGAAGAAGCTTGCCCACACCGGGGTATCCCGCATCGAGATCGAGCGCGCCGCCGGAAAGGTGACGGTCAACATCTTCACGTCCCGCCCGGGGCTCGTGATCGGCAAGAAGGGAGCCGGGATCGATTCCCTCAAGATCGAGATGCAGAAGAAGATAGCGGACGAGATAAACGTGAACATCAAGGAGGTCCGCAAGGCCGAGATCGACGCGCAGCTCGTTTCCGAGAACGTTGCGCAGCAGCTCGAGCGCAGGGTCGCTTTTCGCAGGGCGATGAAGAAGGCGGTGCAGTCGGCCTTGAAGTTGGGGGCGCAGGGGATCAAGATCCAGTGCTCCGGCAGGCTGGGCGGCGCCGAGATCGCGCGGCGGGAGTGGTATCGCGAGGGGCGCGTTCCGCTTCAGACCCTTCGCGCCGACATCGACTACGGCCTTTCGGAGGCGAAAACGACCTACGGGATCATCGGTGTAAAGACTTGGATATACAAGGGAGAGATCTTCGACAAGCCAGGGACCACACTTGCGTGATCCGCAGATCGTAGGCCGTAAATCGCCGCCGTGCGGCGGTTCACGGGATACGGGGCGCGGTTCGCGGATGTAATATGTTAGAGCCACAGAGAGTCAGATGGAGAAAACAGCAGAAGGGCAGGATACGCGGCGTCGCCCGCACGGGATGCAATCTGTCCTTCGGGGATTGGGGGCTTCAGGCCTTAAGCCACGGCCGGATAACGGCGCGGCAGATAGAGGCGGCCAGGATGGCGATGAGCCACGCCACGAAGCGCGGCGGGAAGCTCTGGGTGCGCATCTTCCCCGATAAGCCGATAACGAAGAAGCCCGCCGAGACCAGGATGGGAAAGGGTAAGGGCGCGCTCGAACACTGGGTGGTTCCGGTCAAGCGCGGCAGGATGCTCTACGAGATGAAGGGTGTCGAGAGGGCTACAGCCCTCAAGTCTCTCACCCTGGCTTCGCACAAGCTGCCGCTTAAAACGAAGATAGTGGAGCGGGAGGTCTACCGTGATGCCAAGTGAATTCAGGGAGAAGACGGACGCCGAGCTCTTAAAGCTCGAGTCCGAGCTCGAGGTGGAGCTGTTCGGGCTGCGTTTCCGCAAGGGTGCGGGCCAGTTGAAGCAGACCGCCAACATCGGAAAAGTCAGGCGCGATCTGGCGCGCGTGAAGACTGTAATGCGCGAGCGCGCTCTCAAGCAGGCGTAAAAGGAGAGGCCAAACCCTATGAAGTCCGAAATCAGACGCAAGACGAAGACCGGAGTCGTTTTAACTGATGCCATGGACAAGAGCGTGCTGGTTTCGGTGGCGCGCACCGTCCTGGACCCGACCTACAAGAAGTACATAAGGCGGAAGTCCAAGTTCATGGCCCATGACGAGGCAAACGCCTGCAAGGTGGGCGACAAGGTTAGGATAAGGGAGTGCAGGCCTCTCTCCAAGCGCAAACGCTGGCGCGTGGAGGAGGTCCTTGTGAAGTCCACGGGCGTAGAATGACCCAAGGAGAGATTTATGATTCAGCAGATGTCGGAACTGAAGGTGGCTGACAACTCCGGCGCGAAGCGCCTTCGCTGCATAAAGGTGCTCGGGGGGTCCAGGCGCCGCTATGCGCACATAGGCGACGTCATAGTGGTTTCCGTAAAGGAGGCCATCCCGCGTTCGAAGGTGAAAAAGGGCGACGTGAAGAAGGCCGTCATAGTGCGCACGAAGAAGGAGACGCGCCGTACAGACGGATCCACGATTCGCTTCGACGAGAACTCGGCGGTGCTCATCAGCGACACCGGCGAGCCGATGGGAACCCGCATATTCGGGCCCGTCGCCCGCGAGCTGCGCTCGAAGAAGTACTCGAAGATAATATCGCTGGCGCCGGAGGTGCTGTGATGAAGATCCGCAAGAACGACATGGTGAAGGTGATAAGCGGCCGCGAGAAGGGCAAGACCGGCCGTGTTATAGAGGTGGACACGAAGAACGAGCGAGTGCTCGTCGAGCGCGTGAATTTCGTCAAGCGTCATCAGAAGCCGAGCCAGCGTTATCGTCAGGGCGGCATCATCGAGAAGGAGGCGCCGATACACGTCTCCAACGTGATGTTCTACGAGGAGAAGACCGGCAAGGCGACCCGCGTCGGCTCCAAGGATGTCGACGGCAAGAAGGTCAGGGTCTCGAAGCGCTCCGGCGAGGTTATTGTCGCCGCTGCCGCGAAATAGGAACGCGTTCCGGGTACAATGCCCCGGTTGCCAAGGAGGTAGTTGTGGCTGAGGAAAAGGCGAAGAAGCCGAAAAAAGACAAGGCTAAGCAGGCGGGCGATGCAACCGATGCCAAGGGGGCGGAGAAGCCTCC
>DAONII010000038.1:0-9156 GCA_035405085.1 bacterium
CGGTCAAGGCGGCGGCCAGGGAACCCCTCTCCGAAAGCGGCGAAAAGCCCTCCTCGTGCGCCCTCAGGAGCAGGATCCTGAACAGGGCGAAGAGGGCAAGGCTGCAGGCGATGTGTATCGCTATGTTCACGGCGTGGTAGCCCGCCGTCTCCAGCCCCCCGAATCGGTAGTTCAGGGCGAAGGTGAGGTAGCCGATTATTCGCAGGCCGAATGCGTGCCAGTGCTGAACGAGGTCGAGGCTGCGTATGTGCGGATTCTGGACTATGGAAGAGAGGTCATCGAACTGGAAAGCCCCGGTGAATCCGTTCGCGTAGGCGGCAAGCCCGGCGACGATTATTGCGATCCAGGGCAGCGGCCCGGCCCGGAGCTTTGGGATCCTTCCCTTCATCGCCGGAATCTATACCATATTGTTGCCAATCCCGAAACCATGATGGTAGAGTGCACCCGCTCATGGCTGAGGTGGTCATAATAATACCCGCGTTCAACGAGTCGTCGACCGTAGCGGAGGTGGTTCGCGGGGCGGTGGCCGCGGGTTTCAAGGCGGTCGTCGTCGTCGACGACGGCAGCACGGACGGCACCGCGAAAGCAGCGCGGCAGGCCGGAGCGCGCGTGGTGTGCCACATGGTCAATTGCGGCGCCGGCGCTGCGGTGCAGACCGGCCTCAAGGCCGCGCTCGTCCTAGGAGCCGGCGTTGCGCTAACGCTCGACGCCGACGGACAGCACGACCCCTCGGAGATCGGGCGCGTGCTCGGGCCGGTCCTCGAAGGAAAGGCGGATCTCTGTGTGGGAGCGCGCCTCGTCGATCGCCGAAGGATGCCGGCAATCGTAAGGCTCTTCAACCAAGCTGCCAATATCGTCACGTGGGCGCTTTGCGGCAGGTGGTACAAGGACAGCCAGTCAGGCTTCAGGGCCTGGTCGCGGCGCGCGATGGAGAGCATAACGATAGCCAGCAGCGGCTACGAGTTCTGCACCGAGATAGCGCGCGAGGCGGCTCGCTATAAGCTCAAGGTCACAGAGGTCCCGGTGACGGCCATCTACAGCAAGAGGACCGCCATGAAGGGGCAGGGCTACGCTACCGGTCTCGAGACGATCTTCAAACTCATGGTCCGCTCATTGATGAGGTGACCCATGGAAACGGCTTCGGGATTCTCGCCATTTCAGTTGATAACGGTTCTGTTCTGCGCGGCCATGATCCTGCGCGTCGCATCCCTCTGGCGCCGCGGCCGGCGCACATCCCGTGAGCTCATCGGATGGATCTTCGTGTGGGGCGGCATAGGCTTCGTCGGGGCATGGCCGCACGCGGCCGATGTGGTCGGCGCATGGCTCGGGATAAAGAGCGGCGCGAACACGGTGGTCTTCCTGGCTCTCATACTGATCGGCTATGTAGCCATAAGGAGCGTCTTCCTGCTGGAAAACCTCGAACAGAAGCTCTCCGAACTCACGCGGCGCTTGGCCCTCAAGGATTTCCCGGATGACGAACGGCCCGGTCAAAAATAGCCGGGGAGCTCCCGCGCTGGTGGTGGTCAACTTTCGTCAGGAGAGATACCTGCCGGCCTTGTATGAAAGCGTCCTCCGTCAGAGCCTTTCGCCTTCCGCCTCCATTCTCGTGAACAACTCGCGGTCTGATTTCGCGGCGCCGTCCGGCGTCGAGGTTATCGAGAGCGAAAAAAACCGCGGCTTCGGCGCCGCCGCTAACCTCGGCATCAGGCGCGCGACCGATCTCGGCGCCGGATCCGTTTTCGTGCTCAACGCCGACGTCATCCTCGATTCCTTATGCCTCGAGCGCCTCTCCCTCTGCCCCGGCGGGATAGTCCAGCCGCTCATCCTCCTGGCTGACCGCCCCGGACGGATAAACGCCGCCGGCCTTCGCCCCACGAGACTCGGCGTCGCCCGCTGCATGAAGTACATGAGGGGAAGCGCCGCGGCAGGGATCGGGCCCTCGCCCATACCGGCCGCCTCGGGCGCCGCGATGCTCATCCGTCGCGAAGCGGTTGATCTGGCGGGTTTCTTCGACGAAGAGTTCTTCCTGTATCTGGAGGACGTGGACTTTTCGCTGCGCGTCAGGCGCGCGGGGCTCGCGGTAATGCTCGAGCCGCGGGCGGTCGTTTGGCACCATTACAGGCTGGGGCTGCGTTTGCCGAAGCTTTTGCACCTGTGGCGAAATGCGAGGAGGGTGAGAAAGAGGTTCAGCGCCGAGGAGCTCACCTTCTCGCCTCGAGGGTGACGGAGAGCTCGGACGATTCCTTTTTTGCATGAGAGTCGCGATAGATCTGCACGCACCTCTCCGGATTTCCTTCGAAGGCCATCCTGCCCTTCTCTATCAGTATCGCGCGGTTCGCGTGCTTGCACACCGAATCCAGGTCGTGCGTCACCAGAACTATCGTCTTTCCGGACGACTTGAGGTCGTCCATCCGCGAGAGGCAGTGGCGCTTGAATTCGATGTCCCCCACGGCGAAGACCTCGTCCATAAGATAGACGTCGGCGTCGACGAAAGAGGCGATGGAGAAGGCGAGCCTGCTCACCATGCCCGAGGAGAAATTCCTTATCTTGAGGTCGGCGAACTTCGACAGCCCGGAACGGGCAAGGATCTCGCGCCAGCGGAGCTTAAGCTCCTTCAGGGGGATCCCCATGATGCATCCGTTTACGAGTATGTTGTCCCTGGCCGAGAGATCCGGGTTGAAGCCGGAGCCCAGCTCCAACAGGGGCGCCACGGAGCCGTCGATGGCCACATGGCCGCGGTCGGGAGGATAGATGCCGGCCAGAACGCGCAAAAGGGTCGTCTTCCCGCAGCCGTTGTCGCCTATGATGCCTATGAATTCACCACTTCTGACCTCGAAGGAGATGTCGTCGAGTGCGACGATCTTCGTCGCGGGGATCCGGCGGAAACGGTCGGCCACGGTCTCGCGTATCGAGTTTCGCCGCTCGCGCGGGATTTCGAAGGCCTTCCGCACGCCTTTGGCCTCGAGCACCGTTCCGTCTTTGGGCAAAAGGCGCATCAGAGGAGCTCCGCCACGCGCCTCGACGAGACGCGGAACGCGGCGAGGGAGAGCACGAACGCCGCGAGGATTATCGTAACCGACCACGCCAGCTCGGCCTGCCACTCGAAGGGCTGGCGGGCCACGACCGACTGGGCGAAGGCCACGATGTAGGTCATGGGGTTGAGTATCGCCAGCGGGCGGTAGTTTTCAGGTATGAGCGTTATGGGATAGATGATCGGCGTGAAATAGAAGCCGGCGGTGAGCACGACCTCCCATATCTGGTTCAGATCCCGGTAGCGCACGAAGAACGGGGAGAGGAAGAGCCCCACCACAACCGCGAGCAAAAGCGTGGCCGCCGCCGCCGCGAGGATGAAACCCAGCTCGCGAAAGCCGGGGAAGCCCGCGTAGAAGGACGCGAACACGGAGAGCACCACGAGGTTAAAGAAGAAGTTTATCGCCGCCGACACGGCGCCGGCCATTATGAACGCCGGCATCGGCGAGGCGGACCTCGTGATGAGATTCGCGCGCGAGACGAGGGATGTGAGCGAAAGCGTGCTCGCCTCCGAGAAGAGGTTCCACAGCACGATTCCCGTCAGAAGCTTGATCGGGTAGTCTGGGTCCTGGAAGGCGAAGATCCTGGAGAATACGAAGTTCAACACCGCGAAGAGGAAGATGGGCTTGACGAGGACCCAGAGTATGCCGAGGATGGAGCCGCTGTAGCGCTGCTTGAGCTCCGTTGCCACGAGTATCCAGATGAGGTCTATATGCCTGCGCCTGAAGGCCGCCATTTGACACCCGCAAAGGTTGCAGTCTGCGTCGTCAACTGGTTCGGGGCCGACGACACGAGGGAATGTCTAGCCTCGCTCTCGCTATATTGCAAGGACGCCGACGTCTATCTCCTCGAGAACGGCTCCGGCCAGGAGGACCTGCTGGCCGAGATGGCGGACTCGAGGACGAAGCTCGTCGTGTCGAAGGAGAACTTAGGCTTCGCTGCCGGATGCAACCTCCTCATCCGGGAGGCGCTCGATGACGGCGCCGAGGCGATACTCCTTATGAACAACGACGCGCAGGCAACGGAGGGGTTTCTAAACGAGCCGCTTCGCATCCTCGAGGAGCCAGGCGTCGGATTCGTCGCCTTAAAGCTCGTGCTGCCGGGAGGCAGGGAGCTGGACAACGCGGGCCACAGGCACCTTGATTCGGGCGACGTGGTTCCCGAGGGGCGCGGCCTCCCTCCGGAGGCGTACCCGCAGAACCGCGAGATCCTGTCGGCCTGCGCGGCCGGGCTGCTCCTGAAGGCAAAGATGCTCCGGGAGATCGGCCTCTTCGGCGAGAGATTCTTTCTCGGCTACGAGGACGTCGACCTCACCTACCGCGCGTCGGTAATGGGCTGGCGCGGGATCTTCTGCGCATCGTCGGTCGTGGTTCACAAGCTGGGCGCCTCTATAGATAAAAGGAGAAACGAGGCGTACTACCGCCAGTCGCAGCTGGGGAACCTGCTCGCCTATCTCCAAAACACGCCGGCCGCGGTGATCTTTATGAACCTGCCGTGGATCATCCTGAAATATGCGGCGGCCACGCTCTTCGGCCTCCTCTCAGGGGAATTCTGGACCATGCGCGTGCATTGGGGTTCCCTTCTCGATGCCTTAGAGCTCCGGCGCTTCATACTCGAGGTGCGTTTGAAGAACATGGAGAAACGACGCATGAGCTCATGGAGGCTCTGGCTGATGCAGAATAATTGTATACCGGCGTATCTAAAGCTCCTGAAGGCCGGTACCCCCCCTGTCATCAAGGGATGATTCGGTTTTTAGCTGCATCAAGCCTCCTTCACATAACCTGACCCGGATGCGTCAATTTTAAACCGACACTGCGTCGAAATTTTGACTTATGAGGTTAAAACCTACCCCCGGAGTGCCTCTTTATATAATTTTCGCTGAATAATATTCATTCAATACGAATAGTTAGACGCCGCAACCACCTGAATGCCTTGGCATGGTTCGTGTGTAAAACACTATTAGGGCAGTGTTTTGTGGATTTCGCCCGATTGGGAAAGGGGTCTCCTATGAAGATACCGAACAATCCGTTTTCAAGGGCATTGGGCTTTTTAGCAATCGCCTCGCTCCTTGCATTTTCAGGTGCCGGGTGCGGCGACGGAGGAAGCGGCACGAGCGCGGATCTCCCGGCGGACACCACGCCCGCCTCGATAAGCGTGGCGCGCCATCCCGGCGGGAAAGGGGCGATAATCTCGTTCTTCGATGAGGCGGGCGCGAGGCTCAAGGTCGACAAGGAGCTCCTCGCGGAAGAGATTACGCTCGAACCTGGCGGCGTCCTGAGTTCGCTCGCGGCAAAGGACGAAGGGGCGGCATCCGTTACGGTCGTCTGCAATTCCGAAGGCTCGGTGTGCAGCGTCTTCGCGTCCGGCGTCACCGCCTGCGATGCTCTGAACCTCTGCATAGGAGACGGAGTTTTGCCGGCCGAGTGCGAAAACGACGAATGCGACCCGCTCGACATCGAGGGGTGCGTAGAGATTTCGGCCGCGAAGGGCGCGGGTGGACTCATCGCCCTCGATGGCGAAGCAGGCTGCTACGACGACTTCGTTGTGTCGTCTTTCACTTTCGTCGGGGGAGCCGTGCCGACTGCCAGCGTTTCAGTATACGCCGGCTCTGTTTCCCCTTCGGCGGTTCCCGCTGTCTCGAAGGATGTGGAGGAGAGTGCGGAGATAAGAGATGTGGGCAGGCCGCTCTTCATAGCCGGAAACGTGGACGGAGGGGATGATCCAAAGATAGTGATAGGAGGTCGTGGATTCATAGCCGTTCCCGTATCAGGCGAGGTCCTCCCCGACTTTTCCGAGGACAGTTATGCGGCGATAGGCGATATTGGAGGTGCGGCGGACGCCGGGGACGTCGACGGCGACGGCATAGGCGATCTGCTCATAACTGAGATCGTCTCCGATCATGAAATGAATTTTCACCTCCTGCCCGGCGGCAGCCTAGTAGCGGGAGCGAGGCACCTGGCCGAGTACAGCAAGACGCGGCTCCTGCCGCCCTTTGCTGACCTCGTTGAAAGTTCGCGGCCTAAAGGTGGTGCGGACATAAACGGGCTGTCGGTCGATTCACAATCCTTCAGCGACGTGATGGCCCTTTTTATGGATGATGCCGGCAGGAGCCTCCTGGCCGTTTACTTCGGCAGGGGGGATTTCGATGGCACATACGATGCCATCCTGCTGGGTGAACGTGCAGGCGATCGCTTCGGTTATTCCCCCGATCTCGGAGACGTAGACGGCGACGGATATGCGGATATACTGACAACAGCATCAGCTGCCGGGTCAGCCGATCAGGGAGCCCTCTACCTCTTCCGCGGCGGCGAGAACTTCGTCAGCAGGGTAGCCGATTCCGCGTGGATGAAGGTGGAGGGCGAGAGCCCGGGGCAGAAGCTTGGCGGATCCGTCTTCCTCGGTGACGTTAACGGCGACGGCTTCGGCGATTTCGCGGCCCGTTCGGCGGATGTGATAGGCGTGCCGCAGGTGCACATATTCTTCGGCGCTGCAAAGGACGATCTGCGCGGCCTGTGGAGCTTGAGCGATGCGGCAGCGGTAACAATATATGCCGAGGACGGCGTGAGTGGACTTGCCGGATTGGGCGATATAGACGGCGACGGCACGATGGATTTCCTGGTTTCGACAAATGATGAGATCCTCTGCATCTTCCTCGGCGGCTCGCTCGAGGGGAAGATAGGGGCCGAAAAGATAGTCCACGTGATGGATGCCGACCTCTTCATCGAGGACTTTGGGGACGTGGATATCGATCTGAGGGGCGTCGCCGGCCGCTTGATGAGGTAGCGAATTGCCGTTTGAGAAATTGCAGTTGCTCTTTGCGAACAGGTTCCCCCGGGGTTAATTCCCCGGGGGATTTTTTGCTTCAAACCCATCCGTCCGTTCCCGTTGACATTCCAACAGCCCGCACCTATATAGGGCGCCCGTTTCGTTTTATTTCAATATCCAAGGAGAAACACCATGAAAAACAGGCTGTTGGGCATCACCCTCTTCGCCGCCGCGCTCGCCGCTGCGCTTCTCTTCGCGGGCACCGCGTTTGCCAGCGAGGCGGACCTAAAGATCCCGGAGCTCGCGGTGAGCTTCGACCTCTTCGGCTGGGTTGTCTCGGGCCGTGAGCTTTTGGGAACCGGAATCGCGGTCTGTCTCCTCGGCATGGCCTTCGGCCTCTTCGAGTTCTTGAAGATCAAGAAACTGCCGGTCCACAGGGCGATGAGCGAGGTCTCCGAGCTCATCTACGGGACCTGCAAGACATACCTCATCCAGCAGGGGAAGCTTTTGCTGGTGCTAGAGCTGATAATCGGCGCCACGATCTTCTACTACTTCCTAGGGTTGCGCGGCTTCGAGTTGGGGCGCGTCTTCACGATCCTCGCATGGTCGGTCATCGGTATCCTTGGCTCCTACGGCGTCGCGTGGTTCGGGATGCGCATCAACACGCTCGCTAACAGCCGCACCGCGTTTGCATCGCTAGCCGGCAAGCCCTTCCCGGTCATGGACATCCCGCTCCGCTCAGGCATGTCCATCGGCGTGTTGCTCATCTGCGTCGAGCTCATAATGATGATCTCGATCCTTCTCTTCGTGTCGCCAGAGAATGCGGGCGCCTGCTTCATAGGCTTCGCGATAGGCGAGTCGCTCGGCGCCTCCGCCCTCAGGATCTGCGGCGGCATCTTCACGAAGATAGCCGACATAGGCTCCGACCTCATGAAGATCGTCTTCAACATCAAGGAGGACGACGTGAGGAACCCGGGCGTCATAGCCGACTGCACCGGCGACAACGCCGGCGACTCGGTCGGTCCCACCGCCGACGGCTTCGAGACCTACGGCGTGACCGGCGTGGCGCTGATAAGCTTCATCGTATTGGCCGCCGGCATGGAGATGGGCCCGGACGGCACGCTCTCGCTTCTGCCCTCGGGCCTCGAGATACAGGCGCGCCTGCTCGTATGGATTTTCACGATGAGGATACTGATGATCCTCACCTCAACAGGCTCCTACATGATCAACAAGGCGCTCTCGAAGGTGTGGTACGGAGAGGCTCAGAAGTTCAACTTCGAGGCGCCGCTCACTCACCTGGTGTGGATCACTTCCATAGTCTCCATACTCGTCACCTTCGGCGTGAGCTTCCTTCTTCTCGCAGATCTCTCACCGTCGCTCTGGTGGAGGCTCGCCACTATCATCAGCTGCGGCACTATAGCCGGCGCGCTGATACCGGAGTTCACGAAGATATTCACGTCGTCGAAGTCGATGCACGTGAAGGAGATCGTCACCGCCTCGCGCGAGGGCGGCGCGTCGCTCACGATCCTCTCCGGGCTCGTCGCGGGCAACTTCTCCGCGTTCTGGAAGGGGATGGTCATGGTGCTTCTCATGACCATCGCCTACTTCGCCTCTACGGCGAGCCTGGGCGGCTTCATGGCCTATCCGGCGGTCTTCGCGTTCGGTTTGGTCGCCTTCGGTTTCCTCGGCATGGGCCCGGTGACGATAGCGGTGGATTCCTACGGCCCGGTGACCGACAACGCGCAGTCGATATTCGAGCTCTCGATGGTGGAGAGCACCGCGGGCGTTTCCGACGAGATCAGGCGCGACTACGGCTTCACGCCGGACTTCAAACGCGGCAAGGAGATGCTCGAGGAGAACGACTCCGCCGGCAACACCTTTAAGGCCACGGCGAAGCCGGTGCTCATCGGAACCGCGGTCATCGGCGCGACGACGATGATCTTTTCCATCATCCTCATGCTGCAGCTGAAGCTCGACCTCCTCGATCCGCACGTCCTGCTGGGCATAATCACCGGCGGCGCGGTCATCTTCTGGTTTTCCGGCGCGTCCATCCAGGCGGTCACCACCGGCGCCCACAGGGCGGTGGAGTACATCAAGCGCAACATCCGCCTCGATTGCGCGGAGAAGGCCGACCTCAATTGCTCGCAGGAGGTCGTGAAGATATGCACGCAGTACGCGCAGCGCGGGATGATAAACGTCTTCGGAGTTATCTTCTCGCTCACGCTCGCGTTCGCGTGTTTCTCTCCGACGTTCTTCACGAGCTACCTGATCTCGATAGCGGTCTTCGGCCTCTTCCAGGCGCTATTCATGGCCAACGCCGGCGGCGCGTGGGACAACGCGAAGAAGATCGTCGAGGTCGAT
>DAONII010000039.1:0-9149 GCA_035405085.1 bacterium
ACGACGAAGGAGCCGGGAAAGGGTACGGGGCTCGGCCTCTCGATCAGCTACCGGATCGTCAAGGAGCACGGTGGGGATATCGCCTGCGAGGAGGCAAGCGGGGGGGGCACCCTTTTCATCGTCAGGCTGCCGTCGGAGAGCTGCAAGGAGCAATGACCATGGGCCAAAACCTCCGAACGGAGGCCGGTCTCTGAGCTGAGGGAGGTCGCAGATGGCACGCATAATGATAGTGGATGACGAGGCCGCCATACGCAAGGCGCTCGAACGCTTTCTGCAGGGCCTCAAGTACGACGTCCTCTCCGCCTCCGACGGGGAGGCGGCGCTCAAGCTCGCCGAGCAGAACACGATAGACCTGGTGCTCGTCGACCTCGTCATGCCCAAGATGGACGGCATAGAACTCATAGGTAAGCTCAAGCGTGCCCAGCCCTCAATAGTGCCCATCGTGCTGACCGGTTTCGGGACCATCACCTCCGCGGTGGAGGCGATGAAGGCCGGCGCATATCATTACCTTACCAAGCCCTTCGAACTGGATGACATCGCCTCGCTCATAGCCACGGCGCTGGAGCACAGGCAGCTCAAGGAGGAGAACCGGCTGCTGAAGAGCCAGCTGCGCGACAAATACCGCTTCGAGAACATCGTGGGAACGAGCGACGAGATGGCGGCCGTATTCGACATGGTGGAGAAGGTGGCTGAGACGGACTCCACGGTGCTCGTCACCGGCGAGAGCGGCACCGGCAAGGAGCTGGTGGCGCGCGCCATACACTACAACAGCCCCAGGCGGGACAAGCCGCTCGTGGTGGTCAACTGCGCGGCCATTCCGGAGGAGCTGCTCGAGAGCGAGCTCTTCGGCCACGTGAAGGGGGCTTTCACGGGAGCGGTCGCCACCAAGCCGGGGCGCTTCGACAGCGCCGATAGAGGTACGATATTCCTCGACGAGATCGGCGACATGAGCCTCAAGCTTCAGGTGAAGGTACTGCGCGTTCTTCAGGAACAGCGCTTCGATCCGGTCGGCTCCACAGCCACGCATCAGGTCGACGTCAGGATAATCGCTGCCACGAACCAGGACCTCGAGAGGGCGGTGAAGGAGAGGCGTTTCCGAGAGGACCTCTATTACAGGCTCAACGTGATCCCCATACACATCCCACCCCTGCGAGAGAGGACCGGCGACATACCGCTGCTCGTCCGCTTCTTCCTGGACAAGTTCGGAAAATCGAGTGGGCGCCATGTGAGCGACATAACGCCGGAGGCTCTTGCGAAACTGGAGTCTCACGGGTGGCCTGGAAACGTCAGGGAGCTGGAGAACATGATAGAGAGGATCGTCGTCCTCAAGCAAGGCGACGTGTTGGGCGCAGAGGATCTGCCCGACTCCCTTTCGGGCGGGGAGGTCGCCGTGCCCCCGGTGCAGCGAAAGACGCAGCCGCTCACCTTCGAGATACCCGAGGCCGGCATATCCTTCAAAAACGCGGTTGCCGATTTCGAGGCGCGTCTGATAAAGGCTGCGCTGGAAATGACCGGCGGGAACAAGAACAGGGCGGCGAGCCTCCTGTCGCTCAACCGGACGACGCTGGTCGAAAAGATAAAGAAGAGGAGGATGGAGGCAGGGACGTAAAGGCAGCTCAAAGCTCAAAGCTCAAAGCTCAAAGCTCAAAGAAAAAAATAAAGGCAAAGGCGGGTTGAGAGATGGGGACTTTCAAGACGACAAATCTTCTGATCGTCGATGATGACGAATCGCTCGTTAAGGTATTCGAGCGGCTCGCGAAGGATCGCGGGTGGAGCGCGGCGGTGGCGCGAAGCGGCGAGGAGGCCCTGGGCTGCCTCGGGAAACAGCTTTTCGAGGCGGCGGTCGTCGATATCCGGCTGCCGGGCTTTACCGGCCTGCAGCTTCTTGAACACTTGAAGAAGAACGACATAAGCACCGAGGTCGTCATCATGACCGGAGTGGGGTCCGTCGAGACCGCCGTGCAGGCGATGAAGAAGGGCGCCTACGACTACCTCACAAAGCCCTTCGAGGACATAGACCGCGTGGCCATAGTCATAGAGAAGGCCACCGAGCGCTACCGGCTGATTCAGAAGCTCAGGACCTACGAGCGAAAGAGCTATTTCGAGTCCGGCTACGAGGGCATAGTCGGCAAGAGTCGGAAGATGCAGGACGTCTTCAACGTTATCGAGAACATAGCCCCGACCACATCCACCGTCCTCATTCTCGGCGAGAGCGGAACCGGCAAAGAGCTCGTTGCTCGCGCGATACACAACAGGTCTGGCAGGAGGGAGAAGCCCTTCGTCGTGATCAACTGCGCCGCAATACCGATACACTTGCTCGAGAGCGAACTCTTCGGCCATCGCAAGGGCTCCTTCACCGGTGCGATTGCCGACAAGCGGGGGCTCTTCGAGGAGGCGGACGGCGGCACCATATTCCTCGACGAGATAGGCGAGGTCCCCCCTTCGATACAGGTGAAGCTCCTGCGGGTTTTGCAGGAGGGCGAGGTCAGGGCGGTGGGCGAGGTCGGAGGCAACCGGAGGGTTGACGTTCGGCTGGTCGCAGCCACGAATCAGGACCTCGTCGCCGCCGTGCGGGAGGGACGTTTCCGCGAGGATCTGTACTACCGCCTGAACGTGATAGGGCTGCAGCTTCCGTCGCTGCGCGAGCGCGCGGAGGACATACCGCTTCTCGCCTATCACTTCCTGCGCAAATACAGCGAGCGCATGAAGAAGAAGGTGGACAAGATTTCCGTGGACGCGCTGCAGGCGCTCGCGCATTACTCGTGGGTTGGAAACGTGAGGGAGCTGGAGAACGTGATCGAGCGCGCCGTCGTTCTGGCGACCGGCGATTCCATAGGTGCGCAGGATCTTCCCGCCCGGATACTGGGCGAATCGTTCTACGTGGGCGCGGAGGACTCCGATGTCGGGCTTACTAAGTTTCAGTACCAGGAGGCGAAGAACAGGGCCCTGGAGTCGTTCAACCGTTTTTATCTTACCGCGCTGCTCAAGGAGGCCGCGGGCAATATCTCCAATGCCTCCGAGCGCGCCGGAATGGACCGTTCGAACTTCAAGAAGCTGATGAAGCGATACTCCATAGACGTATCCGAGTACCGCCGTGAGGGCCGCAACGGCGACGCCGGCTAGCGCCGCCGCGGAAGAAAGCGGGAGGAACCGCAGATGTCCATGTCCACTAATTCCGTGCTCCTAATGCACGACGGCAGGAAGCCGGCGCCGGCGGTCGAGAAGGCCCTTGTCGCCGGCGGATGGAGGGTCGAGAGCTGTTCCACGCGCAAGGACGACTGGCGCCTGAAGGGGTGGAGCGTCGACTGCGTAGTGCTGCTCCTCGAGGGGGAAAATGCCGCGGGTGCGCCGAAGCTCGTCGAAAGGATAAGGGCAGCCGACGACAACCTTCCTGTCGTGGTCGTTGCCAGGGACCGCTCGCTCGAGCACGCGGTCGCGGCGATGCGCTCCGGGGCGCATGACTATCTTTCCCATCCGGCGGATTCCGAGAAACTCCGACACGCGGTAGCGAATGCGATGAGGCTCTACGGCCTCACGAAGCGCGTCTTTCTGCTGGAGAGCCAGATGGGATGGCGCGGCTCGCTCGACGACATGGTGGGGGCATCCCCGCAGATGCAGGAGATATTCCAGATGGTTCGCATGGTGGCAAAGAGCAACGCCACCGTTCTGATAACCGGGGAGAGCGGCACTGGCAAGGAGCTCGTGGCCCGAGCCATACACCGGCACAGCGCTCGCTCCCGCGGTCCGTCGATCGACATAAACTGCGGCGCCATACCCAGGGAGCTGCTCGAAAACGAGCTCTTCGGCCACGAGCGCGGGGCCTACACCGGCGCCGACAAGCGCTATATAGGCTCCTGCGAGCGTGCCGACGGCGGCACGTTGTTCCTCGACGAAATAAGCGAGATGGACCCGCTTCTGCAGGTGAAGCTTCTGCGCTTTCTGCAGGAGCGCAGCTTCACCAGGGTCGGGGGAAACGACCCGATAAAGGTCGACGTGCGCATAGTGACCGCTACGAACCGCGACATATCGCGAGAGGTTGCCGACGGGAGATTCCGGGAGGATCTCTATTACCGCTTGAACGTTGTGCCCATACACATCCCGCCGCTACGCGAGAGGCGGGAGGATATACCGCTTCTGGCGAAGCACTTCCTCGAGAAATACAGCGCGAAGAACGAGAAGATCTTTCTAGACTTCGCCCCGCAGGCCCTCGACGCCATGGTGAATTACGAGTGGCCGGGAAACGTCCGTGAGCTGGAGAACATCGTCGAGCGCGTGGTCGTTTTGAACAACGACAGCCGCGTGAAGCTCTCGCACCTGCCGCCGTTCATGCAGGACGGAAGACGCAGGGCCTCGTCCTCCGACGTAGTCGAGGCGTCGATGGCTCCGATGGACGGAGGGAGGATCCTGCCCCTCGATCTCGTCGAGAAATACGCTATCGAGGCCGCGCTCAAGCGCTGCCTGGGCAGCGTTTCGGAGGCCGCGCGGAAGCTGAAGGTAGGTCAGGCCACGCTCTATAGGAAGATAAGGCAGTATGGGCTCAGGTGACAAAGGCAAGCAAGGCAAGTAAGAATCAGAGAAGCAAAACTTCGACATTCACTGCACGCAAGGCGAAAAAGACGGGAGGCGAAGATGAATATCGACGTGGTTCAGCAGGGGGACGTCCAGATCATGCGCTGCGGCGGCAGCCTCGACGCGGATACGGTGGCCGCGTTCAAGAAGGTGGCCTACGACCTAGTCGGAGGTGGCTCCACGCGTTTCGTTGTGGACTGCACGGACCTCAAGTTCATCGACTCGATGGGGCTTGGCGTCCTCATCTCGCTGCTCCGCAGGGTCCGCAGCCGTGACGGGGATGTGAAGGTCGCCGGTCTCTCCGAAGAGGTGAAGACGATATTCGAGATCACGCGCCTGCACAGGCTCTTCGACGTATGCGCCGACTCGAATACCGCAATCCGCCAGTTCAACAAGAAGACCTGATTCGGGGCGGGTTCTTGACACGGCATCGGGGCTGTGCCCCGTTCGAGGTCCTTTAGGACGCGGCTTCGTTTGGCTTCCGCTGCGAGCCTTGGAAAGCGAACAACCGGAAATCGCGATGTTCCTCTGTGCGTTCACCATATCGAGCGACACCCGATACCTGCCGATCCTCAGGCAGTTGGCGCGAGCGGCCTGTGACGCGTCCGGATCGGGCAGGATCTCTCCCGGGGCGGATCAGGCGTGTACTTTGGCCTTGATAGAGGCCGTCGATAATGCGATCTTCCACGTCCGTCCCGCCAGGCGCTCTGCGCGAGAGCGCCGCGGCCGTTTCGGCCTCCCTATCCGCGTCTCCGTCGCGGTCGACGGAAGGCGCATGACCATAGAGGTCGTAGACTGCGGCCGAGGGATAGGGCGACGCAGGAAGCAAAAGCCCGATGAGATGGTGGAGCACGGGCGCGGGCTCTTTTTGATTCACAGCCTGGCCTCGCAGGTCGAGAGCAGGATGAAGCGGGGCAGGCATTCCCTCAGGATGGTCTTCGATCTATGATCAGGGCTTCAAAATCCACAGAGACGCCGCTCGACGCCGTGCATGAACTCTCCAGGGCGATAGCCCGAGCGGGCGACCCCGGTTCGATCTACGACCTGATACTCGACTCCGTGGTGAAGTTCCTCAAGGTGGAGAAGGCGTCGATAATGACCTACGACCCTTCCTTGGGGGCTCTTCGCGTCGTGGCGGCGCGCGGGATGGATCCCTCCATAATGGAGAAGGCGGTGGTTCGCGTGGGGGAGGGGATCTCCGGGCGGGTCTTCGCAAGCCACGAGCCGGTGCTGATCCGCGAGATAGAGTCCGGTGAGACCGGTCCCGGGCACGAAAGGTACCGCACCCGCTCCCTGATATCCGCGCCGGTCACCTGCTTTCCGATGAAGGTCGGCGAGGAGGCGCTGGGCGTGATAAACGTGACCGACAGGACCGACGGCCAGCCGTTCACCGATGCCGACGTCAGGCTCCTCACGACGCTCGCAGATCAGGCCGCCGCCTACCTGCACATCACGCGCCTGCTCGATGAGCGGCAGGCGACGGAGAGGCTGCGTCAGCAGCTCGAGGTCGCCAGGCAGATACAATACAAGCTTCTGCCCTCCGGGCCGCCATCCATCGAGGGGCTGGACGTGGCCGGGAGGCTCGTGACCGCGGAGAGGGTTGGAGGGGATTACTACGACAGCTTTCTCACGCACGCGAAGCGGGCCTCGTTTGTAGTGGCCGACGTTTCGGGCCACTCAATAGGCGCGGCCCTCATCATGGCCGCGTTCAGGGCCGCGATGAGAGCCCAGATGGATGCCGACTATTCGCCGGCGATGCTCGTCCAGAGGATAAACTCCATCCTCCATGATGATCTCTTTCAGTCCGAGCAGTTCATCTCTATGGTCTACCTCCAGTACGTGCGATCGCGGCAACTCATACAGTACTGCGCCGCCGGCCACCCCCCGCCGATCGTGTGGCGCAGTTCGATGAACTGCTTCGAGGAGATAGGCACCGGCGACGGCCTTTTGGGCATAGAGGCGAGGGGTGTCTTCCACGAAAGGCAGATGGTGGTCTCCAAGGGGGATGTCGTTTTGCTTTACACGGACGGCATAACGGAGGCGGCAAACCGCGAGGGGGAGCGCTTCGGTCACAAGCGCCTGCTGGGTGTCCTCGGGGACGCCGTCGTAGGGAGTGCTCGTCAGATAGTCGATGTGGTCGTGGAGTCCACACAGGCGTTCGTCGACCCGCTTCCGCTCTCCGACGACGTAACGGCTATGGCCATAAAGGTGGTGTGAGACAGGCCTCTTTCGTTTCGCATGAGGCGCGTGTGAATCCATCAGGGGTAAAGCGATGACATATGAACAGGTTCTTGGTTATCTCGATCTGCTTCAGCCGAAGGCCTTCCGCCTTGAGCTGGGGCCGCTGATCGAGGCATGTCATATCATGGGCAACCCCCAGGACGCGCTCTCCTGCGTTCACATAAGCGGTACGAACGGCAAGGGTTCCACCGCTGCGTTCCTCGAGAGCATACTGCGCGGCAGCGGGATGAAGGTGGGGCTCTATACGTCGCCGCACCTGGTAGATGTTCGCGAGAGGATACAGATCGGCCGCGGGATGATTTCGCCCGAGTCCTTCTCGTCCCTTGTGGAGAGGATACGAGAGGCCCTGCCCGACGACAGGATGCTCAGCTATTTCGAGTTTTTGACGCTAATCTCCTTTGTGCACTTTCGCGACGAGGGGGTGGATATAGCGGTTTACGAGACCGGGCTCGGCGGAAGGCTCGACGCCACGAATCTGATCAATCCGAAGGTCTCCATAATAACCCCGATATCCTTCGATCACGTCAGGCATCTTGGCGGTTCGCTGAAGGAGATCGCGGCGGAGAAGTGCGGGATAATAAAGCGCGGCGTTCCTACGGTAGTGGCGTATCAGCCGCCCGACGTCATGGAGGTGGTGCGTCGCTTCTGCGATGACGTCGGCTCCCCGCTGTGCCTGGCCACCCCCGACGAGGTCGATACGCCGCTCGGCCTTGCGGGCGAGCACCAGAGGCAGAACGCCTCATGCGCGGTGGAGGCCGCAGGCCTTCTCACGCAGGCGGGTTTTTCCGTGAGCGGGGTCGGCGAGGCGCTGGCCGATACGAGATGGCCCGGCAGGCTCGAGACCGTGCAAAAAAAACCGAGGGTCGTGTTGGACGGAGCCCACAACGCGTCCGGCGCAGAGGCGCTGGCTTCGTTTGTGCGAGAGAGCTTTCCGCGCGATCGGTCGGTCCTCATAATGGGTGTGCTGGCCGACAAGGATCTCTCCGGTATGGTCAGGCCGCTTGCGCCGCTGTTTCGCGAGGTCGTCTGTGTGCCGGCGCCTTCTGAGCGCTCCGCCTCCCCGAAGGACATCTCCGCGGCGGCCAGGTCCTCCGGCGCCAGGATAAGGACGGAGACGGAGCTTGGCGCGGCTCTCGACTCCACGATGAAGGACCTGAAGGAGGACGATGTGCTCGTGGTGTCCGGCTCGCTGACGATAGTGGGCTGGGCCAAGTCCTACTTCGAGCGCGTGCGGGCGAGGTGACGGGCGTATCCGTCGGGTTATTTGCGGGGTTCTTATGGGGTTTCCCGATACGAGGATGAGAAGGCTCCGCTCGAATGAGGCGATGCGGCGGTTGGTCTCCGAGACCAAAGTTCCGGCGTCGTCGCTCGTATATCCGATCTTCGTTGTGGACGGTTCCCGTGTGCGCGAGCCCGTAGCGTCGATGCCGGGGGTTTTCCGTATCTCCGTCGACGAGCTCGCCTCCGAAATAAGGGGGGCGGCCTCGGACGGGGTTGGTTCGGTTCTCATCTTCGGCGTTCCTTCTTCCAAGGACTCCAGAGCGTCCGGCGCAACCGACAGAGGCGGCCTCGTCCCGAGGGCGGTGGCGGCGGCTAAGGAGGTTTCGCCGGAGATGCTCGTCATGACCGATGTCTGCCTCTGTGCGTACACCGACCATGGACACTGCGGCGTAGCCGATGGCGAAGGGCGCGTGTTGAACGACCCCTCGCTCGATCTCCTTCAGCGGATGGCGCTCGTGCATGCGGAGGCCGGCGCAGACGTCGTGGCGCCTTCGGATATGATGGACGGCCGCGTCGGGGCCATAAGGCGCGCGCTCGATTCCTCCGGTAAAACCGATACGGTGATTATGAGCTACGCTGCGAAATACGCCTCCTGCTTTTACGGCCCGTTCCGTGAAGCGGCAGACTCCGCACCGGCCTTCGGCGACCGCAGGAGCTATCAGATGGACCCGGCCAACTCGCGCGAGGCCCTCCGTGAGATCGAGCTCGACGTGGAGGAGGGGGCCGACATCGTGATGGTCAAGCCCGCGATGCCGTGTCTCGACGTCATTGCCAGGGCCCGCGGGGCGTTCAGAGTGCCGATCGCCGCCTACCAGGTTTCAGGGGAGTACTCGATGATAAAGGCCGCGGCCTCCAGCGGCTGGCTCGACGAGGAGCGAGCGATGGGGGAGTCCGTCACCGCGATCCGCCGCGCCGGGGCCGACATAGTCATCACCTACTTCGCCCGCCAGCTTGCCCGGGCTTGCCGTTGATCCGCGGTCTTTGATATCGAAGCATGCTGCTCTTTGAAGGCCGTGTTAGATTTCGCATTACCCCGGATCTGATTCTTGAGGCTGTGG
>DAONII010000040.1:0-6189 GCA_035405085.1 bacterium
CGGACGGACCTCCCCTCTATCGCTATCCCCAGCCTCTCGGGCTCCGGCAGGAAACGTTTTTTCAGGCTGTTTATGTCCAGGAAACCAGGGCTCATCACTTCTCCAGGCCCATCACGTGGTCGCGCACCTGATCCACCATGTTGCTGGGCAGATTGCCGCTGACCTCCAGAAACCGCTTGTAATATTCAACGGCCTTGGACTTCTCTCCCTTCTGCTCATAGACCATCGCGAGGTGGAAATTCCCTTCCGGATAGGCTGGCGAAAGCTTCACCGCCTTCTCCAGATAACCCTGGGCCTTGGCGACGTCCCCCCCCTGAAGCGAAAGCACCGCGATGTTGTTGAGCGCCTCGGGGTAATCGGGCTTGATCTCAAGCGCCTTCTCGTAACACTGCCGGGCCCTGAGCAGATCGCCGCGCTTTCTCGCTACGAGACCCATGTTGTTCCAGATCTCCGGATCCTTGGGATCGAGGTTGCTCGCCGTCGAAAGGCTGGCCCAGGCCGAGTCGAGATCGTCCGCGGTATAAGCATCGATGGCGTTCTTCTTCAGACGGCCGGCGTCCTTTTCCCCTATGGCCTGCGGGGCTATCGCCGGCGCAGGCGTCGGCGCTTTTGAGGCATCCTTGTCGCCGGACAGGAACTTCGTGTATACGAAGAAGCCGACCGCGAGAAGCAACACGGAGCCGAGGACGATCGTTCGCATGTTCAGACCCGACTTCGGCGGTTCCACCTGCTCCTGAAACGAAGCGAGTCCGGAACCGGGCAGCGCCTTCTCCTTGTCCTGCGCCTTCTTGAGCGCCTCGTGAATAAGCGACATTTTCTCCTCCACAGCGGCTTCAAAAACCGGAAACCGAATCTATGCCTCGCGGAAGACGAGGCGGCGCAGGAAATTGAAGGGGGAAACGAAGCGGCGGCCCTTCCAATCGGCAAGCGCCGTCCTCACGGCGGCGCCGTCGACCACGTAGCTCTCCCGCACGTAGGCCGCCATAAGCGCGCGGTCGCACAGGATGTTTATGAGCCTCGGGTAACCCTTAGTCTCCTTGTAGATGAGCCTGTATGCCTTCGGGTCGAAGAAGACCTTTCCCCCGCCGCCCGCGATGCATATGCGGTGGTTCAGATACCTCATCATCTCGACCTGCGAGAGCGCGACGAGATGATAACGCGTCGTTATGCGCTGATCGAGCTGACGCAGTTCGTGCGAGCGCAGGCGCTTGAGAAGCTCCGGCTGGCCGACGAGCATTATCTGCAGGAGCTTGGTCTTCGCCGTTTCGAGGTTCGTGAGCATCCTCAGCGACTCCAGTGCCTCCATCGAAAGGTTCTGCGCCTCATCGACGACGACCAGGGCGTTCTTCCCCTCCTCAGCAAGCTTTATCAGAAAACGGTTCAGGGCATCTATCTGTTTCTGCGGCGAGTTGTAGCGAACGGGAACGCCGAAATCCTTCGTTATCGCCTTTAGCATCTCGGGCACGGACAGGAGCGGGTTCACCAAAAGCGCGGTCGAGACGGAGGGATCCAGGCGCGAGAGGAGCGCGCGGGAGAGCGTGGTCTTACCCGCACCCACCTCGCCGGTGAGGAGCGAAAATCCCAGGCGCTGGTTTATCCCGTACATCAGGGTGTCGAGCGCCTGCTCGTGCTGCTTGCCCAGATACAAATACTGTATATCGGGCGTAATAGAGAATGGGCGCTCATTAAGACCGAAGAATTTCAAGTACATACACGTCCCCCCCATTTGGGGGCATTATACAGTTTCGCAGAGTCGAAATCAAAGAAAAATCGAAGGAATTCAGATGATTAACTAACAACAAGACACATCCGACTTTAGGGCCGGGCTTCAATGTACTGATAACTAATCTCAGGGGACGAGCAACATATGAGGCATGAAGGGCGAAAACATATGCGGAATGCTCGAATATTCGAAACGATTACCGATGCTCACATCTGTGTGAAGCCGTTGTAATAGCGGTTTCTTAGATACGCACTGCTGTTTATCACGACCTGACCGTGGGCAGCCCCTGTATCTACGCCCACGGATACGTTTATCCTGTGCACCTGCGCGGGGTCGGTCGTCGCGGATCCGCCCGCCGTATAGTACTCGAAACCGGATGCAGGAAGCACGTTCTCGGCGAGCGCCTTCGCGTTTCTCAAAAGGCTCGTGCCGGAGATGGAATAGGTGACCGGCGAACCTCCGTCGGCCGGGGCGAAAGTCAACGATGTGGCGGATATGCTGGATATGTCGGTCGATGGATCCGATATCGCCTGCAGCTCGTTCGTGATCATGTTCACCGCGAGCCTGGCCCCCTGAAGCGCCTCGCGGCGGTCGGTGATCAAGCTGTACGAGCCCATGCCGCTTATGAGTATCTCGGCCACCGCCACAACCATGATCGATATGATCACGATAGCGAGGAGCGACTCTATGAGCGTAAAACCCTTGCGGCCAGATGCTTTGCTGAAGAAACTCAACGCACCCCCTACGGAGAAAAGGCCGGAACGTTTACGACCGTCCCGTCCGTCAACGTAATCGCGTGGCTTATCGTGCTGACGCCGGCTACTGAAGAGTTCCACCTGTATCTGTCGACCGGGATCGTACCGCCGCCCGGTATCTCCACGTCGTTTATATCGACCTCCACGTTGTTTTCCGCCGATCCGCTCCATACGTTCGCGCCGTTCATCGTTATGCGATCGAGCCTCCGGTTTGCCGGCAGGCCGGTCCAGCTCGTTCGTATTCTGTCGACCACTATGCCCAGCGCGCAGGTGTTCGTCAGGGTCTCCCCCTGCAGCTCTCGATTGGCGCCGCCGCCTATGGTGGTGCCCCCGGTATTGGCCTGCAGGCATCCCTCCGCATCCGGCTCGTAGAGGTTTTTAGTCGCGGTCACGTCCGTCCCGTCGCGCATGTGGTAGGTCACGGTGAAATTTCGCCCGCGGATGTCCGAATCGAACTGCAAAAACCTCTGCTCCACAGACTGACCCGGATCGAAGAGCAGATCCCCCCAGAAATCGACGCGCGTACCTGAGGAGACGCTCCCGCTCCATCTCCAGTTACCGTCAAAATTAGCGCCCGTGAAGTTGCGCGACGGGGTCAGCGGCTCCCATTCAACGGTCATCCCACGAAGCCCTATTACTGTGGGAGGATCGCATACGTTCGTCAGCTCGCCGCCCACGAGGCGGACGAACCCGGACCAGCCAACATAAGCGGTGGAAAGGTCGACGGAGAGACAGGCGGCCTCGTTGTTAGCGACGAACTGGTAGAACGCGGACTTGGACGAGCCGTCGCTCATCGCATACTCTATGGTGAAGTTGCGTCCGGGGAGCTCGGTATCGAAACGTATGCGGGTCTGGTCTGCCGAAGAGCATTCTGGTATCGTGTAATCCGTTATATCTATGGGGGAACCTGCCGGGGTTCCCGGCCAGTTGTTGTAGACGTTTGAATTCCCCAACCTCACCCGAACCGTGTTGTCCGCGCTCGTGGGACTCCAGGAGATAGTCATCGTGGATATCGTTATCGGGACGTTGCACGTATTCTGCAGCACCGCGCCCATTATCTCGTAGGGCCACCAGACCGAGTTCATATAGGCGCCGGAGACGTCGACCTCGAGGCAATCGGCCATGTTGCCGCCCGGCGTCGGCCCCTGAACGGTGAACGACGGGGTGGAGGAACCGAGCATGGAACTCACGTCGCTCGTCACGGTTACGAGGCCCGAAGGGGCGTAGCCGACGGTGAAGCGACCGGCCCCCAGATAGCGCACGTCGCCGTTCGGATCCGCCCCCTCGCTTATGCGCTTGAGCGCGTACTCGATGCCCGCGGTGCCGAGCTCGAAGGCCTGCTCGCGGACGAGGTCGTTCGTCCTCGCAACGGCGCCGGTCGCTACTAGCGCGGTTACGACTAGCCCCATGACCGAGAGCACGGAGACGATGAGCAGGACGGCGACTATCCCGACTCCGCGACGCGAACAGGCCGCCTGAAAAGCCGAAGCTCTCTTTGAAACGATTCTCATCCGAGTCTCTTCCTCAAAAGGCCCAGAAATCCCGCGAGCTCAGGGGCACGATGGAAAACCGCCCCCCCCGCCGCCGGGAATCGCAGAGGGCACCATGTCCGTAACGAGCGTCGTAAGGGTGACCGACTCGCCGGCAGCCCCGCCCCAGGAGACCACCGCCTCCACCTTCTTATAGCCGGTGTCGGCCACGGAATCAGCGAATGTGGTGGAATCTACATAGGTGACGTTCACGCTGCGTGAAAAAAGCCAGGCTCCGCTCGACACGCTCTGAGAAGATTCCGAGGATACAGAGGCATAGCCTGAATCGGCCTTCGTCTGGACCACCTCCTCGATCTTCTCGCGCGCGAGCTTCGTCGCGAGGATCGTGAGGTCGGCCTTGAGCGCCTGCTGGGTCACGTTTCCGAAGAGAAAGCCGAAGCCGAAGAATGCGATGCCGATGACTATCATCACGAGCATCGCCTCTATGAGCGTAAAGCCACGCCTGTTTCCGGCTACCCCTGGCATCGGCCCCCCTATCAGGGAGAGGTCATTGTTACGAGCCCCGTATCCTGCAAAACGGTGATCGTCCTCGATCCGCCGCCCTCCGAAAGCGATATCACCGCATCGAGCGCGATATCGGGGCTGCCGCTCTTGAAAAACGGAACGTCAACCGGCGTTCCGACGAACTGGACAGGCGAGATGTCCACGACGAAGGGCCTGTTGTCCTGCGGGTTTGTGGCCGGCGTACCTGGCGCCCCGTCGAATATCTCGTACTCGCTCGCGCCCCGAGCGTGAAAGCCGTATGTCGTTCCGTTTGTCATCGCGAGATCCTGCGCGAGCTGGATGTTCGAGCGCAACATGCGCGAAACCGCATCGAGATCCCTCTGGCCTAAGAAGGACCTGGTCATCGCGGTGACCGCAAGGATACCCAAAACAACCAAGGTCGCAATCAGCTCCACGATCGTGAAGCCGCCCTGCCCGGAAAGCCTTTTCTTCGCCTGGAAAACCATCCAGTCGGGATGATAGCATCGGGGTAAAAAAAACGAAAACAGAAATCACCATATTTCATAAAGCTGCCGCGGCAAAAAAACCGCCGGGATTTAGCCGTAAAACCAGGGCCCTTGAAAAACCGGGCAAAAAAAGGGAACCGCGTCGCGATCGCCGCGGTTCCCTTGAAATCAACTGCCATCCAACTCAACCTGAGAGCCAAGAACGAATCATCGGATTGCTAATAGCCAAAAGTTCCTGCAGCAGAGTTGTATACTAAAGTGTTGTTAACACCGCCCTTGTTGTAGACATAATTGGTTGCGGTGTTGCTTACCCAACCATCAGCCGCGGTCACCGGGTTCTCCAGGATGTTGGCGAATCCCGCTCCCAAGTCTGCCGGATAGCTGCCTGTTCCACCGGTCGTAATCATGGAGTTCGCCCTGTAAAGCGCTATGCCGGAACGAACAGCGCCGATCACACCATCGCGCGCAGCCTCGGCGGCATTCTCCGAAACATCGAAGAACTTCGGAAGAGCGGAGACAGCGAGGATACCCAGGATCGCAATGACCAAAATCAACTCAATCAGCGTGAAACCCTTTCTGTTCATTTTACCCCCCTTTCACATGATTGTTTGTTTGAACTTTAATATAAACTATAACACCTTGATTTTGCCGGACTTTACACTCTCGGGATTATACATCCGCGCATGGTCCTTTGTCTACACTCCATAACCTACGATTTCAAAAAAAGTCCCTCCCAGAGAGGGGGCCGCCATTATGTTGAAATAAAAAGAAAAGTCCAAGCAAATCTTGCGCATGCCATTTTTTACACCTGCCAAAGGTCTGGATTAAACTACCATGAGTGACAACATGGCGCGCTGCTCCTGACCCTTCCGCTTTTGTTTCTGTATTCATACGGGTAGCCCAATGGATCGAGCACCCTGCCCTTTGCGTCCACATCCAGGTTTTCAAAGAGGTGTAAAAAAGCTTCGTCTTTTGGATAATCCGCCGCCCCGCCCGCCAGCATGGAGAGATCCGCCGGAAACTCTTTGAACAGAACGTAATAGGTGAACAGCGCGTTTCTCATCTGAAATAGCTGCTGGCGTAGGACGATCTTTCTGTAGCCGTCTATCTGATTGTGCAGGATGAACGCAGTGGAGTAAAATGTAAACAGCAGTATCGGAAAGAGCACAAAATACTCCCAGAGCGGCCGCCGTTTTTTTTTCAGCGCCGGC
>DAONII010000040.1:6289-9106 GCA_035405085.1 bacterium
CGGAAAGAGCACAAAATACTCCCAGAGCGGCCGCCGTTTTTTTTTCAGCGCCGGCAATTCTTCCTCGGCGATATCCATCCGCCTCATGCTGGCTCGGAGCTGCTTCTGAGTAACCATAGATTACGCCTTACCAACCTTCATACCCCGGCGTCCTGCTAATGACGCGCCCCGTCTTCGGATCGTAGTCAAAGTAGTTCCCGAACACATCCGGGAAGAGGCCGCGCGCATCGGGCGCGGGGGTTATAAGATAAGGCCTTTGAAGCTCTTCCTTGGAGAATGAGAAGCTCTCTGAGGCGAGCTCCTTAAGGCTCTCGGGATTCCTCCCCTCAACGGTCCGAAAGAGATCTATCGATTTGCGTATCGACTGGAGCTGATAATACATCGCCCGCTCGTTTATGAGCCTCTTTTCCATGCGGAAGGCAAGGAGCATGATCACGACGGATGCCGCCGCAATCAAAATGAGCGCCGTGCGCTCCCACGACCTTCGCCTCTTCCCCTCCATAAACCCTCCCCCTTTGAGCCTTCAGCTTTGAGCTTTGAGCTTTGAGCTTTGAGCTTTGAGCTGATTTACCACCTCTCATAACCCGACGTCGAGCTCGACACCCAACCCCGCTCCGAATCGTAACTATAAGGACTGCCGAACGGGTCGACGGGCCGGCCATCCTCATCTAGCGCGGGCAACTTCTCAAGAAACGGCCTCAGCTCCACCTCGGTTTCTATCCCCGTCTTTGTGAGCTCCTCAAGCGAAGAGGGGTTAGCCTTGTTGACGAGCCTGTAAGCGCGAATCGCATTCCTGAAGCTCCCGAGCTCAACGACGAGCATGCCGCTCTTCTGGATCTGTGAGCGCCCCGCATAGAGCTTTGCACTCATCACTAGCGCCAAGACCACAACAATCGTAACGACTACTATATCGTAAACCGACCTCTTCTTATGCATCGAGCCTCCAATTTGCTCATTCCGTAAATCTCGATTTCATCCGCCTATGACGGAGGAAAGGTTCCAAATCGGCAGGAAGATCGCCAGGGCCAGCAGCGTAACCGCGGCGAATATTCCGACGAGGAGCAGCGGCTCGAGCAGCGTCGTGAGGTTCTTGACCGTATGGCTCACCTCGAGCTCGTAGTGCTCTGCGACCGTGGAGAGCATGTCGCCGAGCGCGCCTGCTCGCTCGCCCACCGCGGTAGTCTCTATTATGACCGGCGGAAAAAACTGCTGGTGGGAGAGCGATTCCGAGAGCGTTGCACCCCGCTGGATCTCGTCGCGCACCTTCTGGATCTCGAGTGCGAAGGCGAGGTTCCCTATGACGTTCGCGACTACCTCGAGGCTTCGCGGCATAGCGAGCCCGGAACGGTAGAGCGCGGAGAGTATGTGACCGAACCTCGCGTTGGCGACCTTGAGGTTCAAAGGCCCGAAGACGGGCATCCGAAACTTGAAACGGTCTACTTTCAGCCTGCCGACGTGGGTCCTGTAGAAGCGCCTGTACGCTATAACCATCGCCGCGAATATACCTATCGCGACGAACCAGTAATACCTGAAAAAACTGCTGACGCCGATGAGGATCTTCGTCGGAAGCGGCAGCTCGGCCCCGTAACGGGAGTAGAAGGCGGTGAACTTGGGAACGACGAACGTCATTAGAAACATCACGGCCAAAATCAACACCGTCAAAACGATCTTTGGATAAAGCGTGGCTCCCTTGATGTTCTTCTGAATCTCGAAGTCGCGCTGCAAAAGCTCGGAGAGGTTTTTGAGCACCGTCTCCAGAATACCCGCCTCCTCGCCGGCCGCGAGCATGGAGACGTAGAGCTCGTTGAATATCTTCGGGTGGCGCGCGAACGCCTGAGAGAGCATCGCCCCGGCCGCTATGTCGGCGCGGATCCGCACGAGCGCGTTGCACATCATGCTGCTCGTGGACTGCTTCGCCATCGTGGAGAAGATCGTGTCCATCGACACGCCGGCCTTGAAGAGCGTGTAGAACTGTCGGGTGAATATCATCAGGTCCTCAGGCTTCACCCTCCCGAAGAGCCCCTCGAGCGACTTTAAGGAAAACGAGCCCTTGCCGACCTCGCCCACCTCGAGAGGCACCATTCCCTCGCGGAAGAGGCCCTCCTTGAGCTCATCGGCCGACACCGCCTCTATCTCGCCGGTGATGAGCACGCCGTCGCGGTCCCTGGCCCTGTAATGAAATGTAGGCATCGTGACTTTCCCTTCGTGACCCTTAACCCGTGACCGGTGACTACCAATCACCAATCACCAATCACTAATCACCAATCACCAATCACCAATAACCGGTCGCTCTATTCCCTCTCCTCGGTCACCCTGAGCACCTCTTCGACCGTGGTTATCCCGGCCTCGATCTTTCTCCTCCCCTGCTCCCGCAGATCCACCGAACCCTGCTCCCTGGCCAGGGCGGTCATATCGTCCTCGGAGGCTTTCTCCACTATCATCTGTCGCAGCGGACCCTTTATCGGAACCAGCTCGAAGAGGCCGATCCTGCCGGAATAACCGCTCATCCTGCAGTGCTTGCAGCCGCGGCCTCGGTAGACGACGGTACCCGGCGCGATGCCCAGAGCCAGAAACTTCTCCTCCTCGGACTCCGCAGGGCGCCGGCAGTGCTCGCATATCCTTCGGACGAGCCTCTGGCTCATCGTGCCTATGAGGGCGGAGGCGATCATGAACGGCTCCACGCCAAGGTCCTGCAGGCGCGTAACCGCGCCGAGCGCGGTATTCGTATGTATCGTGGAGAAGACGAGGTGGCCGGTTATGGCCGCCCTGACCGCTATATCGGCTGTATCCCCGTCGCGTATCTCTCCGACCATTATC
>DAONII010000041.1:0-8908 GCA_035405085.1 bacterium
ACCTAGCTTTTTGTACATCCCGCCGGAAAGCTCGCCCGCCTTTCTGTCCTCAAACCTGTCCAGGCGCGTTATCCTGAGGAGGCGATCCCGGCTTGCGGCGAATTCGGCTTTGTCCATCATGTATATGTCGCGGAAGAACTCCAGATGCTCCGCTACCGAGAGGTCGGGGTAGAGGCTTGGGCGCCCGGGCATGTATGATATGGAATTTCTGAGCTCTGCGAGCCCTACGGAGGAGCCGTCCTCGGTGAAGGTGGATCTTCCATCGTCAGCGTCGAGGAGACCAAGGATGAGGCGTATGAGCGTGGTCTTGCCCGCGCCGTCGGAGCCGATGAGGCCGTGCAGCCTCCCCTCCGAAAGCGAGAGGGTGACGCCGTCGATTGCTCTGGAGGCGCCGAAGGACTTGTGCAGGCTATCGATCCTTATTCCTACCGGCATGGCTTTGTCATCAGGATTGCATCCTGAGCCCGGTTCAAAATGAAACTTCTATGGGCATCCCGGGCTTGAGGATGTTTTCGGAGTTGTCGAACCTGATCTTTATCCCGAATACGAGGCGCTCGCGTTCCTTCCTCGTCTGCGCGTTCTTCGGCGTGAACTCCGCCTCTTCGTTTATCTTTATTATCTTTCCGTCGACCGTCTTTTCTATCTCAGGGAGATAACCGGAAACCTCCTGCCCGAGGGACAGCCTTGCCAGCATGGGCTGAGCTACGTAGACGTAGGCCCATACGTCCGTCAGGTCGCCAAGCGTCATCATGCGCACTCCGGGCTGAACCCATTCGCCGGGCTCGGAGTACTTTGTGAGCACCGTTGCGGTCAGAGGAGCCCGCACTGTGCACCATTCGATCTGGAGGGCGTTTGCGTCATGGCTCGCCTTCACGCTGTCGTAGCGCTCGGGGGCCATGGCTCCCGAAGTGGTGAGCCTCTGCGCGCGCGCGTTGTCTTTGGCAAGCTTCTGTTTCTGGACCGCGTAGTCCTCGCACGCCAGCGTGTAGAGTGTCTGCCCCTCCTCCACCAGCATCCCCTCGTCGGTTTCGCGCGTCTTTACCTGTGATGCTACGCGTGGGGAGACGTAGACCCTGGTCACCTCTATGGTTCCCACGTATATGGACTCGCGGCTGCGAAGGGCCCCGTAGATAACCAGCGAGGCCGCCAAGGCGGCGAGCGCTGTCGCAGCGGCTGCGATCCTTATTCTTTTGGACGGCGGTATTTTCATTGCTCGATCTCCGCTTGGGGTTCGGTTATCAGGTTCTCCAGGCGCGCGAGCTGAACGAGAAGCTGCGAGTCGGTGCGCGCGGCTTCGACCCTTGCGGCCAACGCCCTCAGGTTCGCGCGCTGGACCTCCAGGAATATCACCTCTCCGGCGAGATAGGCGTCGTAGACGAGGCCCGCAGCCTCCGTCGCGTCCCTTGCGGCTGCGGCCGCGGAGACGCGCTGTTTTTCCAGCAGCGCCGCCCTGTCGCGCGCCTCGCCGAGGTTGCGCGACAGCTGTGCCCTCGTCTCCAGCAGTTCGGATGCAGCGGAGGCCGCCATGTGTTTTTTGCTCCTCGCCTCTTTGGATATCATCCCCCAGTCGAGGATGGGCACGGACAGGCCGAAGGTGAGCTGGTTCTGTTGCACCGTCTCGAGCTGTGCGAAATTAGGATACTGGAACGTGGAGGAGCCCTGCACGGTTACCTTCGGCCAGTGCCCGGCCTTTGCCGCCTTCCACGACATAAGCGCGGCCTCCTTCTTCTCTTTAGCGGCCTGTGCCGCGGGGTGTTTTTCTACCGAGGCTTCGCCGGCTGCGAGGGGGCGCATAGCCTTCAGCGATTTTGCTATCGGGTCGAGATCGAGCAGGAGGTCGGGCTTCGAAAGGGGCGCGGTGAGCCTGGCCGCCATATCTCTGCCGGCCGGCGCCGTAGGGTTTCGCGCCTGCGGCATGTCGAGCACCGACACCAGCTGCCTCACCTGCGCGGCGAGCTCCGCTTGAGCCTTTGCCGCATCCCGCTCGCGGTCCATGACCTCCTGGTGCGCGGTCACCAGATCCAGCCGGCTCGCCGAGCCCGCTTTGGCGCGCCTGGCGACGTCGGCGTGCTGCATGCGGGCCACATTGAGGGAATCCGCGACGAGGGAGAGCTGCTCCAGGGCGAGCTGTACCGAGAAGTAGGCCATGCGCCCCTCGAGGAGGGCGTCCCTCTTCACCGCCTCCGCCGCGAAACGCTCCGAATCGGCTGTGCGCGACAGGCTTTTGGCGCCTTTGGATATCGCCCCTGCGTCCCATGCGGTCCAGCTGAGCACAGGCCCGACCGACCAGTTGTAGTGGTCGCCTATCTGAACCGGCGGTCCGGCCGTGGGTATTATCTCGCCGATCTTCGACATGACCTGGCTCTGGGCCGAAAGCCCCAGCTGCGGATAGCGCTTAGTGTCGGCGCTTTGGGCCGCCTCGCGGGCCGCCCCCGCCGCCTCGCGCCGTGCCGCAAGCCTGTGGGATCTCTCAACGGCGATCTTCGCGGCGCCTTCGAGGGATAGCGACAGCGTGTGTATCCCGCCCGCCTGCGGACGGGGGCCCCCCGGCTCCTCGCAGAGCGCACCCGCGGCGTGGCCGCCGGTCAAAAGCAACGCCGCCAGGGGGGCGACGATCCGCATCATTTTGCTGTCCGGTTTCATTCGGTAGGATGAGCGTGGCCCTCTCTGTTAGTATGAGGCTGACGGAGGGCGGGAGGGTCGATCGCTTTATTCGCTGCCTCCGCGGCCCGTCTGGCCCTGTCGCGCATCACCCGGTGCAGTATCCAGATCATGAGCAGTATCGGCGGTACCGCCACGTCGAAATAGAGGACGGGACCGGAGTTGCCCGGCGCCATGTTCTGCGCGGTCTGCATCTGCTGCAGGTGACCGTAGGCGGCCCCGAGCATGAAGACGCCCTGGCCGACTATCGTGGAGAGCCGGAACATGCTGCTGAAGAAGAGGCAGAGCACGCCCATCACACCGAACGCGAGGTTCGCGCACGCAACCTCGTACTGGAACGGCCCTCCGGGGGCCCACCCGATGTAGGCTGCGGTCGCCTCGGGCCTGAAAGCGTGGGCGTAGAAAGCCACCAGGCCGGCCGCTCCAACGTTGAAGAAGACCGCCCATGTCAGCACCGCCCTCGACGCACCCTCCGCTGTCCTGGCTTCCCTGCAGGAGGCTATGTGTATGGCTGCGAAGACGGCGGTCATCAACGGGTAGATCACGAATATGTTCATCCATTCCCCCGTTCGGTTCTAGTGCTCGATCAGCTCGTCGTATATAAGGTCGTGTATGCGAGGCCTGAAGGTCGCTATCCTCTCGTTCATGGCCGAGGGATGTATCCTGTTCGTCAAAAGTATTATCCAGAAGTCCTGCGCGAAATCCATCCATATCGAGCAGCCGGTGAACCCGAGGTGCCCGACCGTGTCCGGCGAGAACCTGTGCCCTGATGCTGAGTTTTTGCGAGATGGGCGGTCCCAGCCCAGCACGTACTCGTCGCCGGTTGGAAGCTTGACGCCCTCGGGGAGGAAGAGGCGGACCGTGTCGCACGGGATGAAGTCGCTTTCGCCCCTCCTGCACGCGGCGATCTCCCGCGCGAAGAGGTGCAGGTCGGCCGCGGTGGAGAAGAGGCCCGCGTGCCCCGCCACGCCTCCGAGCGCGTAGGCGTTCGGGTCGTGCACCTCGCCGTGCACGACGCGCTCGCGCCACGGGCAGTCCTCCGTTGAGGCGAAGCGCCGGTTTTTGTCGCCGGCTCTTGCGGTGCGCTCCCCCTTCATGCCGTGTTTCGGCGTCGGGATGTGCTGGTCCGGGGAGGTCGTGGTGCGCCGTCCGGTGATCACCGGCGCCCCCACGTTTCTGACGAAGAAAGTGTCGCGAAGGTTCAGCGGCCTGGCTATCCTCTGCGAGAAGAGCTCGTCGAGCGGCGCGCCGGCGGCCTCCTCTATCATCTCGCCGAGCAGGATGTATCCAAGATCGCTGTAGCGCGTCTTCTCCCCTGGCGGAGAGAGCAGCTCCTCAGCGTAGCAGGAATCCAGCACCAGCCTCTTGCCGGCCTCCGTTCCGACGAGCGAGAGGGGAAGCTCCCGGTAGTAGGGCTGCCAGGCGGGGAGCCCTGAGGTGTGGTCGAGCAGCATTCTCACCGTAATCTGTTTGTGAGCTGGCCGGCGGGCGCCGGCGAGCCACTGGTAGACGGTGTCATCGAGTGTCAGAAGTTCCTCCGCGACGAGCATCATCGCCAGGGTCGCGGTGGAGACCGGCTTCGTGAGCGATGAGATGTCGAAGCAGGTGTGTTCGCGCGCGTCGCCGTACCTCGCCGAGAACAGGACCTCCCCGCCCTTCGCGACGAGAAGGTCCGCGGACGGGAATATCCCCTCGGATACCGCCTCCTTGAACGCCAGATCGATCTTTCCGTTCATGCGCTTCGTTTCCGTCAGGACAAAAGCCCCGAAGTGTATTCGAGGCTCGGTTGTGCCCCCTCAGGTGCATGGAGTCTAGCCTCAGCGCCTATCGGAAGCGTGACGAATTCCTCTATGTGACCCGCCGGGTAGTCCATCACGACCGGCCCCGCAAAGTCCGAGAGCACGTCGCGTATCATCGACTCTATGTCGTGCGGCTCGTCCTTCGGGGGGAGTATGGATCCGAACAGTATTCCGGAGACGCCGCGAAGCATACCGCTGTTCTTCAGCTGTGTGAGCATCCTGTCCAAAACGTACACCTTTTCGTTTATCTCCTCTATGAACAGGATCGCGCCCCCGGCCTCGAGCGCGTAAGGGGTGCCGAGGCTCGAATTTATAAGCGATAGACACCCGCCCACGACGGGGCCGGAGGCCTCGCCCGGGTTTATGGTCTTCGCCTTCCCCATGGGCATCTTTCCCATCGGGCCTGCGGTGGTCAGTGCGCGAGAGAGCGAGAGGGCCGTAATTCCTCCGCCGCAGGCACCGATCTGGGTGACCACCGGCCCGTAGAAAGTCGGCAGGTTGCAGCGCTGGCGCAAGAAAGCGAGAAGAGCGGTGAGGTCGGAGAAGCCGACGACCGGCTTGGCGCATTCCGAGAGGATGGCCGAATCCAGAAGCGGAATTATCCTCTGGCTCCCGTAGCCGCCCCGCGCAAACATGACCGCACGGACGCGCTTGTCGCACAAGAGCTCCGAGAGTTCCTCGGCGCGCCTTGCGTCGGTCCCGGCCAGATAGCGGTTCTGATCGAAGATATCGCTTCTGTGATGGACCTGAAAACCCATCCTCTCGATAGCGCGCACCCCCTTCATGAACCGGGTGCGGTCGAACGGCGAGGAGGGTGCGGCGACCCCTATGGTGTCCCCCTTCTCGAGGGCCTTGAAACGCTTCATCTCTGCGACATCTTATGCAATTTTGTCCGGATGCCAAGAAGTAATCGGGAACCCGCCGGCCGGAATTTCGAAGCTCGCGGTTGCATTGGACACCAAAAATCCAACATATTGTCCATGGACGTGGAATCTACAGGGGAGGGCGAATGGAACTGTTCGAGGCCATATCGAGGAGGAGATCGATCCGTCAGTTCGATCCGGAGGCGCCGGTAGGCGACGAGGAGGTGGCCAGGATACTCGAGGCCGGGATCGCGGCGCCCAGCGCCGGAAACGGGCAGTGCTGGCGCTTCGTCGTCGTGCGAGATGCCGAGGTGAAGCGGCGCCTCGCCTACGAGGCGGGGCACCAGCGTTTCATAGACCGTGCACCGGTCGCGATAGTCGTATGCGCAGATCTCCCCGCAGCCGAGAAGGGGTATGGAGAGCGGGGGCGAAGCACATACGCCCTGCAGGAGACAGCCGCTGCGATTCAGAACATGCTCCTGGCCGTCACCGCGATGGGGCTCGGCTCCTGCTGGATAGGCGCATTCAACGAGTCGGTCGCTTCGGAGATATTGGGGCTTCCGGATGAAATCAGGCCGCTTGCGATAATCCCGGTAGGGCATCCGGCGGAGCCGGCCCTGCGCGTACCCCCGCGCAGGAAGATAGGCGAGATTGCGACCTTCAGATGAACCGCCTTTTGAGGTCCATATTTCCGCCAAACGCAGAGGTCGCCTCCCTCCCGCTCGTTTTCCTCTCGATGGCTTTTGTGGCCGTCCTCCAGATGCCGGCCCAAGCCCTGGTCAGGGCCGGCTGGGTCTCCGCCGGCGTGGCGGTAAACGAGATATTCGCGGTCGCGGGCGTCCCGCTCGCTTTGATATGGGCTCTCGACCTGCGCTTAAAGAGGCTCGTCAATTTCTCGCCTCTGCGCGCGCCCCGAGTCCTTTTCGTGGTCTTGGCCACGATGGGCGCCGTCGTCATGATCGACTACGCGACGCATGCGAGCGAGATCTTCATGCCCATACCGGACAGCGTTGGTGACGCATACGCGAAGCTCATGGAGACGAAGGGGACCTGGCAGATCGCCGCGAAGCTCGTCTCGCTGTGCGCCCTGCCAGCCATATGCGAGGAGATTTACTTCAGGGGCTTTTGCCTCACCTCGATCGAGGCGAGGCTCGGAAGATGGCCGGCCATAATCGTCAGCGCTCTCATATTCTCCGCGATGCACGGAAACATATGGTACGCTCATCTTTACTTTCTGCTCGGAGTGCTCCTCGGTTGGGTATACTGCTCGACCGGATCCCTCTTCGCGGCCGTGCTCTGCCATTTCATCAACAACGCGTGGACTTTTCTGAACTACGTCCGCGGATTCAAGCTGCCCGTCTCGGAGCGGTTCAATTCGACCGACGCCGCCTTCATGGCGCTTGCCTGCGCTGTCCTGGCGATATCCCTGTACGAGCTTCGCCGACGTTCCTTCCCATCCTGTGCATCCAGAAAGCGCCCGCCGCTACGATGAACGCCCCGGACGAAATGAGCGCGAGGTCCGTCGCGCCGAAGCCCGGGTCTATGGGCAGAGAAAAGCCGTGCGTCCTGTTCGCGAGGACCCAGCTGTTGTTTATCGCGTGGCACAAGATGACGGTGCGCAGCGATCGCGTCTTAGCGTATATCCAGGACAGCAGCAGGCCGAGCATCAGGTAGAGGTGCGGCTGGAAGGTGGCGCTGTGGATCAGCGTGAAGAACACCGCGGTTACGAGGATCGCGCGTCCGTCGCCCCAGCTCCTGGCGAGGCTCGTCTGGATTATTCCGCGAAAGAGCGTCTCCTCGCATACGGGCGCCAAGAGGCCCAGAAGCAGGAGCTTCAGATAGAAATCCTTCCACGAATATATTTCCATCGGGCGCGACGCGCCCTCCGATAGATAGGCCGGGATGCGAACCAGCTCCAGGCTCGCGCTCTGTGCGTAGCTTATCAGCACGGCTCCGCCGAGGGTCATGCAGACGGCGACGACCATGCGCCTTTTTCCGATCCTTCCCATGCGCATCGGAGGCAGCGGGTTGTAACCGCACAGCAGCAGGATCAGCACGGGCACGAGCAGGATGAACAGTATCTCGTTTATCAGTATGCCCCATGCTGCGGAGTAGCCGCCGACGATCAGCTCCGCGGGTATCTGGAGCATGGCCACGGCGAGGAAGATCGAGAGCACTATCTTGGGCGGGGGATGTCCTTTCGACGGTGATATCATCGACGGATGATACCATAACCCCTCCGGCAAGACTCTCCATTTGCGCGCTTGTCGGTAGATCCATATTTTACTTGCTTTTCCTCGAATCGAAAGCTTGAAACCCATGCCTTGTGGGCTTTTCTCCACTGCCTCTGCGTCAAATCCTTTAAATAAAAGGGTTTGAACGGGGCGACGATCTTTGAAAATGAGCGTGTTTATTTATCTATGTATTTCAATGCTTTATATATCATATCAATACATTACTTTTATTGATAGATATAAGGATATAATTTGTAGTGTCTTTTTTTATACGTCACTACCCATCCGTTAATCGAAAAAACCCCGTTATTTCAAGTAATTACAAAGAAAAACCCTTGACGGATCCCTGCCTGGTCCGTTAACTTCCCACAAAGTGGGATATAGTGGGATGAATGCGCAGGGAGTGGGCTAACTATATGTTTCGTGGAAGATATCACCACCAGATGGATACCAAGGGCAGGCTCTCGATCCCTTCGAGGTTCCGGGAGACGCTCGCCTCGGCGTACGACGAGCGGCTGATCATAACGAATTTTGACCAGTGCCTCTGGGCCTACCCCGCTGCGGAGTGGGCCGAGCTGGAACGAAAGGTCTCCGCGCTCCCGCAGTTCACGGATGAGATAAAGGCCTTTCAGCGCGTATTCATATCCGCCGCATCCGAATGTCCGATAGACAGGCAGGGCAGGATACTCGTTCCGACAACTCTTCGTGAGTATGCGGCGATAGAGAAGGACGTAGTCATAGTAGGGATGACGAAGCGCTTCGAGATATGGTCGCGCGAGCGGTGGGAGGTCGTATTCGCATCGGCTCAGCAGCGGCTGGAGGGGCTCGGGGCGAAGTTGGCGGATCTGGGTCTTTGAGCTGGCTTTGAAGGGGGGGGCGTCTTTTCACCTTCGCAGTGTGCCGTCGTGATGGAAGAGGTTTTGTCCGTCTTCCATGACGCTGGCACACAGCTGGAGCGCGGGCGCCGCAAAAAATATGTTCGAGGTAAGGCGCGTCCACGGGATATCCGTAGTCGGTCTCAACGGCGATCTTTCCAGGCGCAACATCCACGTTCTCGAGGACGTTTTGAGTTCGCTTTCGAAATGCGAGCTGCGCAACGTCGTGCTCTCGTTCGAAAACCTCAGGCATCTCGACTACAAGCTGGTCGAGCGAATCGCGGAAAAGATAGTGGAGTTCCAGTGCGACGGCGGCGATCTCAAGATGGCCGCGGCGAACGGCTATATCCGCTCCATACTTCAGGCGATGGGCCTCGATGAGGAGGTGTACTCCTCCGTCGAGGAGGCGCTTTTGGCATTCTTAAACGACAGCCCCGAGGGGGAGTTGCAGTGACGGTTGCCACTCGCCCCGACGA
>DAONII010000042.1:0-8886 GCA_035405085.1 bacterium
TCGTGAAATATCTCGACGGCACCGCGATCGACTCGATACGAGAGGTGACGAATCTCGACGCGATACTGGCAGAGAAGGCGAAATAATCGAGGCGTCGTTCAATGTCGTAGCGCTGAGCGGGGCGTAAACAGACGTGCTGGCGGCGCCCGCCGACTTCAGCTTAAGCCGCCATATATCATCTGACCTTCACATCAATATCGCCGTGGCGCTTTGCGGCAATCCCGATGGCCGACAGCGCCGCGCGCGCCTCCCGTTCCCCCTCGCCCGCGTAGCGCCAACGGTAATATGCGATTGCGGCGGCCTTAAACAGCTCAAGCGCGGGGTTTGAAAGCGCCACCCTCGCCGCGAACTCCAGGGGGGTCTCCCAACCCATGCGCCTGAAGCCGTAGCGCGAGAGATTTTTCTCGGCCTTTAGCCAGGCGGCGGCAGCGGGGGAGTGCTTATATCCCCTCAGTTTTCGCGGCAGGTTAGCGTGGAGGATGAAGCCGAAAAAGGCCGCGATCGCCACGAGGAGAAGCGCAACGGCTACCGTCCCGACTATTTCGCGCCACATCGCGATGAAAGAGGCGAAGGCGTCCTGCTGCAGGTAGAAGTCGTATCCGATGACGTAGCGGTACCACGACATCTGCATTCCAAGTAAATAGGAATAGAGCTCGCGTCCGAGAGGGAAGCTTTCGTCGGGGAATCCCACGACGTCCGGAGTGGGGTCAAAGGAGACCCAGCCGCGCCCCGGGACGTAGGCCTCGACCCAGGCGTGGCCGTCGGAGTTGCGCACGTCGAAGTAGTCGCCTACCTGCTTCCAGTCTGTGGAGACATATCCTATCGCGAGGCGCGCGGGCACCCCCTGCAGGCGCAGCATCAGGGCCATGGCGGTCGCGTAGTATTCGCAGTTCGCCGCCTTCGTCTCGGTCAAAAACTCGGCGAGCGACTGCCTCCCGTGCCTGCCCAGGTAGGAATAGACATAGTCCCCGTGGAAGTGCCTCTCTATCGCGCGCGCCTTCGCCTCGGGTCCGGCCTCGTCCCCCGCCACCTCCGCTGCGATTCTTCTCAGGACTTCACCGTCCCTGTTATTCGGCACATCCATGTAAAGCGCGGTGAGGACCTCGCCGTATCCCTCCACGAGCCTGTCTATCCTTATATCGAACGAATCGGAGGATACGATGTAGCGTCCTCCCTTCTCGAAGTTCGAAGCAGAGTAAGCCGTTCCGCTCAAATCGAATGAGGGCCACGAGACGTCGCCCTCTACCGCAGTCGGGTCGCCGATGCTGAAGATTACCGAAGTCGCCATCGGGTAGACGAAGAACTCCGCCGATGTGGCGGGGACCGGATTTCTTGATGCGGCAGCCGTGTACGCGTCGCCATCCCTTTGGTATAGCGCTTTCCCGTTTTGGGACATGACCGGCCGGCCGCCGCGGATGTAGGGGAAGTCGTAGCGGCTGCGCGTCCACGACTCTCCGTCGAAGCGGTCGAGCGCTCCTCCGCGAACATACAGAGCGGCACCGTCGGGGACCTCGAGGCCCGCCACCTTTACCTGCATCACGCGCCGGCTGTTCACGCGCACGTCGTCGAAGACGCCCAGCGTCACTTTGTCTGCGAGTTTGACGATCGAGAGCTCCGGTATCACCATGTTCGCGAGCCCAAGCTGGCGCATCATCTTCGCGAACCTTGGGTTTTCGACCCTGGGGGTCGCCGCGAAGACCGCGCCGGAGACTGCGAAAACGATCAGAACGGAGGCGGCCAGGGCCAAGGCCCTGCGGCCGTCCATCGTTCTGACTGAATCCGAGGTGAGAGTCGCCCACGCGCCCGCTGCCGCGAAGAACGCTACGAATGCGGCGAAGTATGCCGGGTCTATAGTCTGCCAGGACACCAGGAGGAAGAGCAGGAAGCTGATCAAAGCTATCAGCATCGAGTCGCGCGGGCCCTTCCTGCTTATGAGCCTGTTCATAAGCGCCCACGACAGAAGGTGAGTCAGCCCCGGCAGGAGCCCCGCGAGCGGTATGTCCACGAAGAGGACGGCGGCTATGACGGCCACGTTTATGGCGTTTAAGAGAAGCGGAGGCACGGGGTGTTTTCCGGTGCGGTCGAAGAAAATGCCGAGGGCAACGAAAAGGGTCACAAGGACCGGAGTGACCGGATCCATTCCTCGCGCGAGCCAGAGCGATGCGGCTGCGGCCATTGCGAAGACCCACATCGCCCGGAACGGGTGTGGCCTCGTGGTCCCCTCCGTCGATTGAGCCGACTTTCCTTCCGGCCTTCCGGTGCCTCGGAGAATCGCCCCTTCCCCCAGAACACTGAGGTGTTCGAAGATAGTCTGAAGGTGCAGGAGGCCCCGGCCGAATCCGGTGTCACCCTCGTCCGTTACGAGACGTACCTCGGCCCCCTCGTCTATGAAAAATCGCGCCGTGGAGGCGGCCTCGCTGATATTCATCTCGGCTGCATCGCCGAACGGGCGGCCCTGTGCCCGCACGGTCACCCTGTCCCCGACCATGTCGGCGAACTCGCGCACCAGCGTGCGGCCAGCCTTCGCCGAGAGCTTCCAGCTTATAAGCCTCAGGTCGTCGCCCGGGCGAAACTCACGGATTCCCCAGAGCTCGTCTCCCATGCCCCGTCCGCGTTTCGGTACCTCCTCGGAGGCGGCCTCCTGCATCCTGGGCTTCCCGGAGATCTGAATCAGGCGAGGCAGAACCGCGGTGCGTTTCACGGCGATCGCCCTGCGCTTCACGAAGAGGTTGAACGGGAAGGAGAGCTCCAGGCAGAGGTCGGTGACATCCGTTATGCCGCGGCGGGTGAATCGGTAGGGGATTGCGGCCTCGAGGGAGGAACGCGAGCCTATGTCGCCGAGGGGCGTCCTGGTGCTTCTGGTTACCGCAGCGATGCCGAAGGCCGGAAGCGGCGAGCGGTTTCGTATTTTGACCTTGAGGATGACGCTGTCGCCCGCGAATATCTGATCGGGGAGCGTCGCCTCTGCTTCGATAAGGGCCGAGGACAACCACAGCCACAGCAGAGAAAAGAGCAGCGCCGACGCGACCGCGCTGTAGACCATGTAGAGGGTGTTGAGACCGCCGTTTACCGCGTTCCACAGCGTGAGGAATATGAGGAGCAGCGCGGCCTTTCCAACTGGTGTGATCTTCATCGCGCCCTATGCCGGCTTGTCAAACGGGTGCGGGCACCCTGCGGATCGTCTCCTCGATCACGCGTTCGGATTCCTCTATCCGTGCCATGCCGAAGAGGTTGGACTCCACGATTATCCTGTGCGCGAACACCGGCGCGGCGAGTGAACGCATGTCGTCGGGCGTGCAGTAGTCGCGCCCCTCGATCAGGGCGTTTGCCTGAGCGGCCCGGTAGAGGAAGAGGGCGCCGCGCGGGGAGATGCCGAGCCTGATAGTCGGCTCGCGCCTGGTCAAGTCGGCGAGCTTCACAACGTATTCGAGCAGGGCGTCGTCGACCTTCACCTTCGCTACCCTTTCCTGCAGCGATACCACCTCCTCGTGAGTCAGCACCGGGTCTAGCGCGCCGGCGCGAGCGTAGAGGTCTGCTTCGCGGACGATCGCCTTCTCCTCCTCGAGAGAGGGGTAGCCCACGCGCACGCGCATGAAGAAGCGGTCGAGCTGCGCCTCGGGAAGCGGGAATGTTCCGTGATACTCTATAGGGTTCTGTGTGGCTATGACCATGAAGGGCTGCGGAAGCGGAAAGGGAGATCCGTCTATCGATACCTTCATGTCGCTCATCGCCTCGAGCAGGGCGCTCTGCGTCTTCGGGGTGGCCCGGTTTATCTCGTCGGCCAGTATTATGTTCGAGAAGATCGGCCCCTCGCGGAACTCGAAGCGGCCATCCTTCTGGTTGAAGGTGGAGACCCCCAGGATATCCGACGGGAGGAGGTCGTTCGTGAACTGTACCCTGTGGAATGAGGCGGCGATGGAGCGCGCAAGGGCGATCCCCAGAAGCGTCTTCCCTATTCCCGGAACGTCCTCGATCAGAAGGTGGCCGTGTGCGATGAGCGTCACTATGACCCGGCGCACGACCCCCGGCTTTCCCAGGAAGACCGATTCTATGTTCCCTTCCAGAGCCCGAAGCTTCTCCGCTGTTTCCACCTGGGTTCCTCTCTAACTAGCGGCGGCCTGCAGGCCGGCGGTCCTTCGCTTCTCGATTATCGTGCGGTACATCAAAAAGAGTATCGCCCCGATTATCAGAGCTGCGCCGGTGAGCTCATAGGCGCTCGGGAAACGCCCGCCGTAGAAGACCGCGAGCAGGTAGCTGGCTATCACGCCGGCCATGATGGATGAGGCGCGGTTCGCCGGGACGGTGAAGGTGTTCTCGCGTTTGTCCAGGAATATGAGCGAGCCGAAGAGTCCGGTGCCGTAGGAGAAGACGCCGATCATGAACGTGACCATGAAGTAGCCCTGGAACGGGTAGCTCACGAAGCCCTGCCAGAACTGTGAGGCCATCGAGTCCGGCGCTCCGCCGCGGCCCAAAAAGCCTATCACGAAGATCGAAACGAAGAGCACCGGGTTCGCTACCATCTGCTCCTCGGTGAAGTAGCGGCGCCTCTCGTCCGCGTCGTCGCTCTTTGCGCGACCGCTCATGAAGAAGAGGCGGAAGAAGTAGACAAACAGGTAGATGCCTATGTTAATGGCGGCGCCGAGGGTTATCTGAACGCCGGCCTTTTCGGCGAATGCGACTACAAGGGCCAGAAGGCTAAGGGCCGCCGCGGCGAAGGATGGCCAGTATATCTTGCGCCTTCGCCTCTTGACCACGAGGTCGACCACAGGCGCCATGATGAGCACTCCGCCCCTCATGAGCAGCATCGCGAAGACTATGCTGATGCCGTGAAACGTGTAGGCCAGCGTCGTGGTGATTATCTGCCCCGCGGTGCACAGCCCCGAGACGAACGTGAACCACTGCGGCCTGGGAAACGATATGCCGAGCACGGTGGAATGCGTAGCGTATTTCCACCAGCCCTTGGCCGTGAGGTAGACGTACATCGACACGAAGGATCCGAGGACGACCACCGGCTGGATTATGAAGCCGTTGAAGCCCTTGCCGTCCATGCCGGCGAACAGTCCGCCGGTGATCATCTTCGTCATCATGGAATAGGGGATGTACGAAGCGAAGTAGCCGAAGCACAGCGCCGCTATGCCGAGCGATGCGAGCGTGGCGTCGAGGTTCTTTCTGAAGCCCATTGTGCCTCCGGGTCAGTATTCGAGCAGCGGCGATATCTTCTGCATGTAGAAGGTGAGCCCGCCTGGAACCACCTCTTCGACCGACAAACCTACGGATTTTATGACTTTCTGTACGCCGTCGTAGTCGGCGTCGTTTGCGATCGTGAGTCCGGTGATGTTGTAGAGGTCTATGAGCGCCTGGCGGCCGCCCGGGGTCCTGGCGAACTCCATCAGGGACCCGACGAGTTTTGACTTTATTTCAGCAGGAAGACCGCGGCGCAGCGCGACGGGGCCGTTGGGTATCTCGTCGGTCAGGGCCACGATCTTGAGCTTGGCCATCGCGTCGGGGTGTTTCGCGAGGATCTCGGAGCGGGCGTCCCTCTCGACACCCGCTACCGACGGGCGCGTGTGAAAAGTGGCGGCTGCGTCGACCTTTCCGTCGTATACCATCTCCATCGCCTTCACATGGGACCCCGCGAAGCTCGTCGAGCCGGGCTTTATGTTGCGGTCCTTCAGAAATTTGAGCGGGTAGAGGTAGCCGCTTGCGGAGAATGGATCCGCGAACGCGATCGATTTGCCGGCGAGATCGGTAGGTGCGTTTATGGGGCCGTCGACCCTTGCCACTATCTCCCCGCGGTAGTTCCTGTACACGTCGCCGTAGAGTTGCAGCAGGTGCGCCTCGGCTTTGGCCCAGTCGCGGGCCATCAGGTAGCCAAGCGTGTTGGTGAACGCGATGTCGGCCTGGCCGTTGCCGAACGCCTTGACTATCGTGACGAAATCGGGCGAGTGGATGGCCTTTGCGTGGAGGCCCGTGTTTTCGCGTATATAGTCGGTCAAAAGTTTGGAGTTGGTCCTGAAGGCCTCCTCGCCCTTGAGCGGCATGAAGAAGAAGCGAATCGGGTTTTTCTCGCTGCCCAGCTCGCCCCTCCTGATGCCGCACGATGTGATGCAGGCGGCAAGCATTACCATCGTCAGGGCGAGGGCAATTCTCTTGATCTTCATAATCCCCCCTTTTGGATTCGGCGCCTTCCGGCGCTTCGGTCCAGCAAAATAGCATCCGGAAAGATACTTGCAAGGATTTATGATGCCTCTGTGGGGGCGCTGAGGTGGTTTTTTGATGGTGTGAATAGAAATCTACGAAAATATTCGCAGGTATCCATCGGGTTGGATCGGCGATGCCCGGCGATGACCTCAATCGAATTTCTTTGTGACCATAGCCTCGAACGGGACCTTCGCCGCGCCCTGAAGCTCGATTTTGCGCGGGCTTATAGATATAAAGCGGTCGCTCTCCGCGTTCCATATCCCCTGCTGCCATCCGCCGCAGACCTCGAGGGGTCCGAGACCGATGCACGTGCCGGCGGTCACCCACGCGCTATTGCCGAAGAGGATGAGCGAGGTCGACAGCGGGTCGAAGGAGAAGAGCTTGTTCAGATCCCAGCCGAACGCTATCGTGGCACCCAGGTAACCCAGCGCCGTTTCGTCGGACAGATCCAGAAGAGAGTTGGAGCCGGGAAGGCCCACGTCCATCTGATTAATCATCTCCATTTCCGGCATTTTCCCCGCGCGTATCCCGCCGTTGACTCTTATGGAAATCCGGGGCGTGGAGGGCTTGCCGTCCTTTCCAAGCGGGATCGTGTAGTGCAGGCGCAGGTTGGAATCGACGTAGTTCGTGGCTCCTACGGTGAAGCCGAGGTACCCGTCGAGGGATAGCCCTCCTCTGTTGTAGCTGATCGCCTCGCCGGGCTTCAGCCTTAGGGGTATCCTTTCGAATCCCTTCACCCCATCGGGGGCCTTTATGTACTCGATACCCCCTATCGTCGAGAGGATGAGGCTGTCGTCGATCAGATACGTCCGATGCGAAAATTCCCCGCCTATGATCGCCATGTAAGCCTCGTCGAGGCTTCGGAACATGCCATAGAGTGAGGCCGATATCGATTCGTTCGCGCCGATGGGCTGGCCGTAATTTATCCTCAGGCTCTGCAGCGGGACGTTTGCGAGTTTTCCGTCGCCTGCGAGGCCCCACTTGAACATGCCCGTGTAGGCCGCGCCTATCGACCTGCCCCTTCCGTCGTCCATCAGAGAGAAGAATCCGCTCGCGAAGAGCGATTCGCTGCTCGCGCCGAGCCCGCCGCCGTAATTTATGTATTTTATCCCCTTTTCCGCCATGAGTATCGTCTTCGATTTCACAACCTTCTTTTTGCCCCCGTTGCCGTCGTCGACCAACTCCTCGCAGGAGACCGTATCCAGCCTTATTTCGGAGAGCATCAGCGCCCTGGCGAGCTTTCTCTCTATAGATGCGGCGTCTTTGGCGGTGACGAACCTGCCCGCGTATTCCTCCATCACCTCGGAGGCCGCCTTTCTGGCCTTTTCCTTTTCAGCCGGCGACATCGTCTCGCCCAGGATGTTGAGCTCGTTGCCGTTCCATCTGAGGAGGGAGATGCGGTAGATAGCTTTTCCGTCCGTACCGGGAATGATTTTGATTGATCCCTCGTCGATAAAATAGCCGGCATCGCGGATCTTCGCGTATATCTCGAGGGCGGCCTTTTCCAGCTTCGCAATCGAGGGTTCGTCGTTCCCTTCCGGGTGCCGGGACAGCGCATCCATCATCCTCTTCCGTATCGGCCCCCGGATCTCGTCGGGCAGATCCCCTTCGACTTCCACCGATGTCTGGATTGGTTTGCTGGCCAATATGATTACTGGCCTGCCGTCTTCTCTAGGTATCGAGTAATAGAAGAGCTCTTCGCGTGCATCCATGGGCCCGTCCCATCCTTCCAGCGCCTTCTTTCGAAAATGCGACAGCCAGTAATTCAGCTCGGCCTGGTTTTTCGCATTTTTTACCTTCCTGCCGACCTCCGCCGTCATCCTTCTGGCGTCTCCTTTGGTTTCGTCCTCGGGCCTATTGCTCCACAAGACGGGTATCGTAGGAAGTTCTATTCCGTATATATAGAGAGTCGTCTTGCCTTCCTCTGTGTGGTATTCCTGAACCACGGGGGTGAAAGGAAGGTTCCTCGCGGCTTCGCTGTCCTTCAGCGCATACTGAAGGTTGTTGTGCCCCATCAGCATCCGGCCGATTGATTTGGCGTCCCCCTTTGCCATCCTGTTTATCTCCCGCTCGAGGACGTTCATATCGCCGTCGCTTATTGTAACCTCGCCGAAGTCCTTGCGCTTCGTATCCTCCGGGGCCTTCCTCAGGACGACGCCTTTGGATATGCGGCGGACTTCGAAGCTCAGTTTTACTTCGGAAGCATCCGATTCGCAGGTCTTTACGTCGTGCCGCACTATCAGGCCTTCGCCCAAGAAATAACCGGGCAGGGCTTGATTCAGGACTTCCAGCTCTTTCAGGCCGATGGGCTCCCCTTCGGCTATCCCCTTCTTTTTGAGTGCCTCCTCGAGCAGCTCTTTTGAAGATTCGAAATCCGCTTCGATGCTCAGCTTTGCGATTTTTCTCATCGACTTCTCTTTGTCTAAGCGTACGACCTCTGCGTCCGGAATTTCGTCGAGTTTTATTTCTTCGGTTTTGCGATCCGGCATCTTTTCCAGGAGCGCGCGGGAGGTTATTATGCCCACGCGGCACAGTTTAGAGGAGCCTTTGTCGACATAGAAGACGTCGGTGAGGAGGTTGTTTTGGGTGTTCCTCTCCGCGGAGATCTCCTCGACGAGCTTTTTGGCCTCCTCGCTCTCGGCGAGTTGCCCGCCCGCGTCAGCGGGGTCTGATTGAAATGAACGG
>DAONII010000043.1:0-8566 GCA_035405085.1 bacterium
TATGAGGGCGGGATGAATGTCGTGGGCTATCGCCGCCTCCGCTATAACCTCATGAAATTTAAGGGAAATGGGATATGCAGCCCTGTCCGCCGCCTTTCCGTAGAACATGCAGACGGCATAGACCAGGCAGATGCCTATGAGATTGAAGAACACCCTCTTGAATTTCGAACTAAGTGTCGTTGTCATGGGGATATTAGCAAAGCAAGCTTCGTGCCAGGCGCACAAAGCAACGACCGTGCCACCTTAAGGCTCACAAGCTCTTGTTATTATTATGTAAATATTTAAAGCCCGTTCAGGGCCAGGCCGATCCTTGGGGAATTCACTCCGCCATTCAGGACTCGGGGCACCATGGGAGCCGGGCGATTGCTTTCGTCGTATAACTAAACCTATATTGAATTACTTGTCATGCCGCAGCGCGGCAGCGCTAGGAGAGGATGGAGACGTATTTTACCCCTGGCAGCTGGCGAAAGCTGCCCCCTTCTTTGATGTGGCGAAGCACAAGGTCTTGATTTAACACATTAATTCCGCACAACGCGGAGACCCCGAAATCGAAGAGCACCGGCGAGAGTATCGTGGAGGGGCCCAGGATTATAATTTTTTTCCCCCTCGAGAGCTCGAGGAGATTGTCGATCGTGTGGTTAATGAGCGTTGTCCCTGTTATCGCGACGACGTCCGCATGCGGCAGGATGTTGGGCGCCTCCGTGGCCGGGAGATCCCCCTCCTGCGGATCCAGTTCGAGCACCCAGAGGGTTTTGACGATCGGCCTTACCCTCTCTATGAATGGGAAATGCCCGATCACCGCCAGGCGCCTGCCCGCCGCCTGCTCCATTATGAGATCCACGCCGTTTCGCTCTATCGTTTTGCCCCTGGGCGGCACTACCAGCGAATTTATAGCCGCGACCCCGACCGAGGCCTCCATCAAATGACGCGAAAGAGCATATCGCGCGAGGTCGCGCGCACAAAAAGACGTGAGTTTGCCGCCTCCAGCCACGATCTCCATGCGGTCGCCCGCCCCGTCTATAAGCCTTCGCGGAAACGTATAGGCGAGCCCCAGCCCAAGGGAGCTCACGGCTGTGGCGTGCAGATATATTCCGACATCGGATACAGCCGAATCGTCCGGAAGAGCCTCGATTATTTTTTTCAAAATCTCCGACATTCGCCCTCTTTCTGGGAATGACATCTCAGGCGCCATCTGTATATACAGACGGCATACACACGCCATATATATACGCCATCATGGAGGTATCTATCAATGGAGTTCCCTCGCCTCGAGAGATTGCCGCCCTACGTCCTCGCAGAGGTCGCCATCGGGATGCAGAGGGCTCGGCGGGAGGGCAGCGACATCATAAACCTGGGCATGGGGAACCCCGACATCCCCACACCACCGCACATAGTCGCAAAGCTGGCCGAGGCGGCTGCGAAGCCGGCAAACCACCGCTACTCCCTCTCGCGAGGCATACCGAAGCTGCGCGAGGCCATATGCGAGCTCTACGGCAGACGCTGGGAGGTGGAGCTGGATTCGGAGAAGGAGGCCATAGTAACGCTCGGATGCAAGGAGGGGCTCTCTCACCTCGTGCTCGCGGCGACGGTGCCCGGCGACGTGGTTCTCGCCCCCAACCCGACCTACCCCATTCACTCCTATTCGGTCGTGATAGCTGGAGCCGACGTCCGCGGCGTGCGCATCGGCCCCGGTCACGACTTCTTCGAAAACCTCTCCCGGGCGATGAAGACTATCTGGCCCCGACCCAAACTCCTCATCGCCTCGTTTCCCTCGAACCCCACCGCGCAGGCGGTAGACCTCCCCTTCTTCGAAAAGCTCGTCGATTTCGCGAAGGAGACGGGCGTTCGCATAGTGCACGATCTGGCCTACGCTGACATCTGCTTCGACGGCTACAGGGCCCCCTCCATACTCCAGGTAAAGGGGGCGAAGGACGTCGCGGTCGAGTTCTACTCCATGTCCAAGGGCTACTCCATGCCCGGCTGGCGCGTAGGCTTCTGCGTCGGAAACAGTGAGCTCGTGGCCGCTCTCGGAAAAATAAAGAGCTACCTCGACTACGGGATGTTCCAGCCCATACAGATAGCCGCTACCGTAGCGCTACGCTTCGGGGACGAGGACGTGAAGGAAATATGCGAAATTTACCGGCGCAGGCGCGACGCGCTGTGCGACGGGCTGTCCAGGATCGGGTGGGAGGTCGAGAGGCCGAGGGCGACGATGTTCGTATGGGCAAAGATACCCGGGCGCTTCGAAGCCGAGGGGTCCGCCGCGTTCTCACGCCGGATGCTCTCCGATGCGGGGGTAGCGGCCTCGCCGGGCATCGGCTTCGGAGAGTACGGTGAGGGCTTCGTGCGCTTCGCGCTCGTCGAGAACGAGGAGAGAATAAAGCAGGCGGTCCGCGGAATCAGGGGGATGCTGGAGAGATGACCCGAACGGAATCCAAAAAGAGCCGCGCGGCGGAGGCGCTCACGAGAATCGCTGTGTGGCGCAGGGTCGAGAAGCCCGGCGGGCCGCTTTGGGCACTGCTCGTCGTCTCCGCCCTTCTTCTGCTGACAGCCGTGGCGCAACCCGCGTTCGTCTCATCCTCCGGTGACGCACTCCTTAGGGTCGCGGCGACGATCGACGGTCGAAAGGCGACCCCCGAGATAGTCATCGCTGCGATAGACGACCGTTCGATACACGAGCTCGGCAGCTGGCCGTGGCCCCGCCGCACGTTCATCGGATTTCTCGAAAAGCTCAGAAGGATGAAGCCCGGACTCGTCGTCGTGGATGCACGAACCGCATCCGACGTCGGATTATCGGACCTCAAGCTCCCCGGGAGAGGCGGCGGCCCCGACTATGTGGTCGGCTACGAATTCTACACCACGCTCGCCTCGCTGCCGGCCGACAGGGATGCGGCCGCGGGGGAACGGGAGATAAAGGAGGCGGCCGACCGCCTCGCCTTCCCGTCCACGCCGGCCGACGACGCGCCCCTGCCCGCCATGGCCGGCATCCGTATGAACCGCTTCGCTGTTGCCGACCGCCCCTACATCAGGGAGGGCTTCGCGAATCTCTTTCCGGATCCCGACGGAGTCGTGCGCCGTGCACCCCTGGCCGCGCGGCTTCGCCACCGGGTCTATCCCTCGCTCGCCCTCGTGGCGGCGGCCGCATGGAGGGGCTTCACACCGATACTCGCGCAGGACCCTGCCGGCCAGCCCTCCGGCGCCACCATGGGACGGCAGCGGATATCCACGGGCCCGGACGGGACGATCGCGATAAACTACCGAGGAGGAGACTCGTCCTTCGAGAGGATATCCGCCGCCGACATCTCAGCCGACCGCGCGAGCCAGGATGAGATAGACAGCCGGCTAGTCGTCGTGGGGCCGGTATCGCCGATGCTGGGAGCGTCTCACGAGACGCCGATGGGTAAAATGCCCGACGTCGAGATACTAGCGAACGCGCTCGACAACATCCTTCTGGACCGCACGCTTACGGACTTTTCGGGCAGGGCAGCGGGAGCGCTCGCGGTGCTTGCTATCGCCCTGCTCTACGCGCTGTGCATCTCCCGCATCTCGGCGAAGCTCCAACTCGCGGCCACCGCATTAATATTCCTTTCGCTCTCTGCTGCCGGGGCTGCATCCGCAGCCCTGTGGAAGTTAAGGCTCCCGGTGACCGAACCCGCGTTCGCTTCCATCGCCCTCTATCTTACGATCGTGGTGCACCGCCTGATCAAATACGAGGTGCCCAGGTTCCTGCTGAGGCGATCGTGGAGAAACAGGATCGGCGACGACGACATCGACGCGATAGCGAAGGGGAGACGAGGGCTGGCCGGCACCGCGAAGGCCGTCCCGGTAACCGTTCTCGCTATCGACATAAGGGGTTTCTCGGCGATCGTCGAAAGGCTCGCGCCGACGCAGCTCGTCGAATTCCTGAAGGACTACCGAAGCGTCGTCACCGAGAGCTGCACCGCCAACGGCGGTTTCATCGAATCGCTCTCCGGCGACGAGTGCACCGCCGTCTTCGGCGCGCCGGTGAAGAGGTCGGACCACGCCATACGCGCGATCGAGTCGGCCGTTTGCATACGCAGAAGACTCACCGGCATGCGCGAGGAGCTCGAGGCCCGATTCGGCACGGGGAGGCTCAAGGTCGGCATAGGAATCCAGACAGGCGTGGCCGCATCGGGGAACTCCGGCTCCTGGGGCGCAGGATACGGCGTCGCCGGCGCAGCCATCGAGGCAGCCTCGCAGCTTCGCGCGATGAACAGGGTTTACCGGACATCCACCCTGGTGGGGGATCCGACGCGCGCCGCCACCGAGGCAGGGTACTCCTACCGCGAGCTGGACCCGGTGATGCTTCGCGGCGAAGGGGGCGCGTGCTTAGTACACGAGCTCATAGGGGAGATGGGAACGATCATGCCGCAGCTCGGCGCCTTCCTGGAGGCGCGCGAGGCGTACATGGTAGGCGATTTCCAGCGGGCGTCCGGCCTCTTCGCAGGGCTGCTCGAGGCGCACCCGAACGACGGGCCGTCGAAGCTTTTCTTCAGGAGATCGCTCTACCTCTCGGAACACCCGCCCGAGAAAAAGTGGCGCGGGATATGGGGCAGGTAGCGATTCGACCGAACGCGGAAGCCTACACCTCGAGCACCTTCGGAAAACCGGCGAGGATCTCGCAGCCGGAGCGCGTCACGTGCACCAGATCCTCTATCCGAACGCCGCCGATCCCCTTGTAATAAAGTCCGGGCTCGACGCTCATCACGTTTCCGGCCGCAAGCGTGCAGTCGCGGTAGGTTATGCGCAGCGGCTCCTCGTGCACCTCGAGCCCTATCGAGTGCCCCGTACCGTGAAAGAAACCCTGGCGGCGGCCGTCCTTCTCTCCGGTCTCGTAACCGCGGCCGGCGAAGAAGGAGTGGATCGCCTCGTGCACCCTCCTGCCCTCGACGCCCGCGCGTATCATCGAAAGGCCCAGCGCCTGCCCCTCCTTAACGGTGGCGTACATTTTCTTCAAGGCCTCCGGCGCCCGCCCGCGGCAGAAGGTGCGAGTCGCATCGCCGTAGTAGAAGGTCTTCTGAGAGCGCGGGTAGACGTCGACTATTATCGAGCTGTGAGGCAAAAGCGGGCCGGAGCCGGTATCGTGCGGGTCGATCGCATGGAGACCGCATGAAACGATCGTCTCCGGTGCTATGAACCCGCGCTCGAGCAGGAAGATATTTATCATCGAGCGAAGGCTCTCGGATGTGAGCGTCCTCCCTCGATAGACTAGCCTTTTCCCCTTTATCCTGCTTGAGCGCAAAACATCGCGCGCGAATGAGATAGACCTGAAGACGACCCTCTGAGACTTAAGTATGTTGCGCCGCTCCTCGGCGGTCTTGACGAAGCGCTCCGGATAGAAAGGCGAGGGACCGGCCGTCACGGAATAGCCCATCGCGCGAAGAGCATCCATCAGGGCGAAAGGCGCATCCTGAGGAACCTCGAGAAGGCGCACGCCGTGCTCGGAGAGTATCTCGTGAATAACGTCGACCTGACCGGGCGACTTCATCTTCTTTTCGGCCCTCTCGACGTACGGGCTAAGGCGCACAACCTTGTCCACGCAGGACTCGCGCCTGGCCCGGTCGTACTCGAGGTCGTTCATCACGGCGTGTTTTTTTCCGCCGAGCTCGAAATAGATGAAAGGGTCGGGCGCGCGGAACTTCGTAGCGTAGAACATGTCCGCATTTTTTTCGGAGATATCGTATATGAAACGCGCCTTTTTCATTCTCGCCTCCGATCTTTACATTTTACGTGCAATGTTGTATTATCCGCCCATCCGGAAAAGGTTCAAGGTTCCTTCATGGTTCGCTGTTTGCGAACCTTATGCTTATTACGGGTGTACCGGCTGTCGACTCTGGGCGATGCGAGGAAGTTCAGCGAATTTCTTCGCAGGCGGCGCAGGGTCGACATCAGTTAAATGCTAAGAACTTCTTTGTCCAACAAAAACATCCTTCGCATCGGCCTTAGCCTCTTTGTCGCGCTGTCGCTTGCATCATGCGCACCGCACCAGGCAAGGCGCCTGCCGCTCAAGCACAGCTCCGAGGGGATCGCCTCCTGGTACGGGCCCGGATTCCACGGCCGCAAGACCGCCAGCGGCGAGCGCTACAACCAGAACAGCTTGACCGCCGCGCACAAGACCCTCCCGTTCGGCTCGACGATAGAGGTAAAAAACCTCGACAACGGCAAGTCCGTGGTGGTCCGCATAAACGACCGCGGCCCGTTCGTGCGTGGACGCGTGATCGACCTCTCCCGCGCGGCGGCCGGCAAGATAGACATGCTGGGCACCGGAACGGCCCGCGTCCATCTCTCGTCGCTCTCCGCCTCCGGGGATTCTTCAAACGATGAAGAGGCCTCCGCACCGGTTTTGCCGCCTGAAACGATAACAAGGAGCAAGCTCAAATACGCCTCGGCAAAAAGGTCTCCCGCCGGCAGGCCGGTAACGCGAAACGGCGTCGAGTGGGTCATCTCACAGCAGCCCCCCCAGCAGGACGAGGAACAGCCACCGCAGGAGGAGCCCTCTGCGGCCCCTGAAACCGCCCCTCCTCCCGTCGACGAAGAGAGGTTCTGAAATCCCCCTGCAGGCCGGAAACTCCCTGTAATGCACGTCCTCCCGGCTGTGATTGACTTTGCGCCCTTCATTATATAGATCTCTCTACGCGTTCAAGTCACCGACATCACAACCCTTTTGAGGAGGCCGAGATGCCGTCACAGTTCAGAAACGAGCCGTTCACCGATTTTTCCAAGCCGGAAAACAAGAAGATGATGGAGGAGGCCCTCCAGAAGGTCTCCTCGGAGCTCGGGAGCGAATATCCGCTCGTGATCGACGGCAAAAAGATTACATGCGGGGGGAAGATCGGCTCGACGAACCCGAACCGCAAGAAAGAGACAGTGGGCGTGGCCCAGAAGGGAACGAAGCAGAACGCGATGGACGCCATGGCCGCCGCGTGGAAGACCTTCGAGACATGGAAGCATGAATCCTTCGAGAAGCGCGCGGACTACCTCTTTAAAATAGCCGCAAGAATGCGCGAGAGAAAGTTCGAGCTCGCCGCGTGGATGGTATACGAGGTGGGCAAGAGCTGGGCGGAGGCGGACGGCGACGTCGCCGAGGCCATCGACTTCTGCGACTTCTACGGCCGCGAGGCGCTCAAGTTCTCAAAGCCGCATGCCTGTCTCCCCTGGCCTGGCGAGACGAACGAGCTCGTCTACATACCGCTAGGCGTAGGCGTCGTGATCCCGCCGTGGAACTTCCCGCTCGCGATACTCGTCGGGATGACCACCGCCGCGGTCGTGACCGGCAACACGGTGGTCTTGAAGCCCGCCTCCGACAGCCCCGTCATCGCCGCCAAGTTCATGGAGGTCTGCGAGGAGACGGGCCTGCCTCCGGGCGTGATAAACTTCGTTACCGGCCCGGGCGGAGACGTCGGGGAGACGCTCGTCTCTCACCCGCAGACGCGCTTCATATCCTTCACCGGGTCGCGAGAAGTGGGTCTGCACATAGTTGAGGAGGCCGGGAAGACCCGCGACGGGCAGAAGTGGGTGAAGCGCGTCGCTGCCGAGATGGGAGGCAAGGACGCGATACTCGTTGACAGCGAGGCGGACATCGACGCGGCCGTCGAGGCGACCGCGGCATCCGCCTTCGGCTTCCAGGGACAGAAGTGCTCCGCCTGTTCGCGCGCGATAGTCGACGAGAAGATCTACGACTCGTTCGTCGAGAAGCTCAAAGGGCGCGTGGCGAAGATCAAGGTGGGCGACGTGAAGGACCCGTCGAACTACATGGGCGCGGTCTCCAGCGAGCGCGCCTTCAAAACGATTTGCGACTACATCGAGGTCGGAAAAAAGGAGGGGCGCCTGGTCTGCGGCGGGGAGAGCTCCGATGCGGAGGGTTACTTCATCCAGCCAACGGTCTTCGCCGACATACCCCCGACGGCCAGACTCGCCCAGGAGGAGGTCTTCGGTCCGGTGCTGGCGATCATCAAATCGAAGGACTTCGAGGACGGCCTCAGGATCTTCAACAACACCGACTACGGCCTTACAGGCGGCGTGTTCACCAAAAACAAAGAGAAGATAGCCAGGGCCCGCCGAGACTGCTTCTGCGGAAACTTCTACGTGAACCGCAAGATCACCGGGGCGCTCGTCGGCGTGCAGCCATTCGGAGGCTACAACATGTCCGGCACCTGCTCGAAGGCCGGCGGAAACGATTACCTGCTGCTCTTCCTGCAGGGCAAGGCCATCTGCGAAAAGATTCTGTGAAATATTCGAATCTCGAATATTCGAATGTTCGAAACAATGCTCCAATGTTCAAAGATTCCGATGACCGAAACGGTGTTATTTGAACATTGAGACATTTGTTCATTCGGGATTATTTCGGATATTCGAACATTCGGATTTCGAATATTCTTAAGCTGGAGGCCGCTATGGCGACAGGCGTTCATGACGCGGGAGGCAGGCCGATGCCCCAGAAATCTTCGACCGCAGGCAGCTCGCCCCGTCGCTTCGGGTCGCTGCTCTCCGTTCTGCTCATCCCCTTCGCGCGCCGGTTCATAGCCGGCATAACTCTTGCCGACGC
>DAONII010000044.1:0-8521 GCA_035405085.1 bacterium
CGGTGGTTGCTATGGAGGGGAAATCTTCGAACAGGAGCAGGTTGCTCGCCCGGAAGAAGAATTCGGTCGGCGGAATGAATTCCCCGCCCCTTATCTGGAACTCGTCGCAAAACCTGTACTGGGCCCAGAGGTAGAGCAAACGGATGTTGCGGTCGGTGGTATCGGTGACGCTGAAGTTCGAGATATTCCCTCCCGAGTCCGCCACCGCGTAGCGGGTCAGGGCTATCGGCACGTTGTATTGGGAGACCAGTTCGGTCATCATCATGTAGGTGAGGTTCGGGTTGAACGCGTTTCCGGAGAAGATCACCCTCGCCCTCCTGATCCCGAAGGTGTTCACGTCCGGCGAATCGTTGATGCCGTCGTATTCGTAGAACAGCTGTGCGAAGAATCTGAACTTGAACGAGTAGTTGCCGTCCGCACTCTTTACGAAGAAGCCGCGATCGTAGCCCGACAGCCCTTTTTCTTCTTCCCCGCGGCGCTTGATCTCCTCTATATCCTTTCTAAGCGCTTCGATCTCCGCGCCCTGTCTCTCGATCCTTGCGTCCTTTCCCTCCTCCCGCCTTGCGGCGCATACGCTCGCCGGAAAAGCGGAAAGGGATGCCGCGAATATGAGCGACGCCAACAGGATCCTGTGTTTCATGGCTTGCCTCCTCCCCTTAAGTCGGGGTGCGCTAACACAGGGTTTTTCAGGGTGCAAGGCCAAGGATCGCCCGGCAAACCCCTGTTTCGTGTTGTTTTTTACGCTTGCGGTGGTATAGGTTCATCTGATCATGGGACTTAAGAAGAAGGTAAAAAATTCTAAACCCAAAAAGGCCGCGCCCAGGCGACCCGTGCGGAACAAAAAGCCGCATAAGGTCGCCTCAGCCCCCGCTGCGGGACGACCTCGCGATCTCACCCCAAACGGTGAGCTCGCCGCTTTGGATTTTCTGGAAAAGGGGTGGCCGGGTTCCCCGACGCCGGAGGTGATGGCCGCGTTTGCTGATCTTCGTTCTTCGCTCGAAAGGCTGAAGAAGGCCGAGGCCGAAAAGCTGGAGCAGAAGTCCGAATGGCCTCCGCGCGAGGAGGACGGCGCGCGCTATTTCGACGCGCTTGAGCTGGTTCGTCGCGTCCTCATGGCGCAGGACCTCCTGTTCTTGAGCAGGCAGGTGACTTATCACGTGGCCGCTTCGGCTGATCTTCCTTCGGCCTGGGCGGACGCAAACCAGATCCATTATGTCTTCTCCAAGCTCGTGGAGCATCTGGTTCGCCGCGCTGCGCGCTCCAGCAGGATATCCATTTCTCTCTCCAGCTTCGCTTTGCGCAGCGGCCCGGGAGTCGAGATAAGCTTTGCGAGCCTCGACAGGAACCTGGCGGAATCGGATCGAAACGCATTCGTCGCCGAACTCTTTCAGGGCGCGCCGGATTCGCTGTCCGGAGTGGCCCTTTCGGATTGCCGTCAGGTCGTGATGCGTCAGCACGGCCAGCTCTGGGTCGATTTCCCGAAGCCGGACCGCCCGGTATACCATGTGGTTCTCCCGGTATCGGAGGAGGCTGCCGCGGCCGTGCCGCTGGCTCAGCAGACCTTCAAGTACGACATCGCGATAAGCAACTACGCCGACCTGCGAAAGCGTTTCGGAATTCGCAAGAGCCACTCGCTGGTCTCCCAGATAGAGCACTACGTGCGATCCCTCGTCAGGTATCCGATCGACGTGGTGCTGGCACTTTCGGACAAGGGTGTGATAACCACGATCTACGAGACCCAGCGAGGCACCGCCCAGACCGTAGCGAGCCGCATATCGCAGCGCCTGGGTTCGGAGACCTTCCGAATCGGGAAGAGGCAGGTGGATCTGGCTTTCAGCTACCACCTTTCGCCGATGAGCAATTCCAACACGGAACGCGCCAGGCAATGAATTGGCAAGATATCGCAGAGTGGGTCTGGCGGATAAGGCCTTGGACGGCCTGGGCCCTTCTTGCCATATACCTCGTGCCCATTTGCAGGCTGTGCGGTTTTTTTCTGCAGTGCGGTGCCAGGCCGTTCATGTTTCTCAACAAGCCCTTGGGGATCTGGGAAAATCTGGTCTGTCCCTTCAGGGATTATCCGGTTTCGGCATGGCTCGCCGGTGGATCGCTCTGGCACTTTTGGCAGGGGATCGAGCACGGCGATTACCGAGCTTTTGCCGTATCAGTTCTTTCGCTTGCCCTCATCCTCGCAGGTTACGGAATGCGCCGTTTTCGAAGGAGTTCGCGCTTAAGGTTCCTCGAATTCATCAGGCTCTTTCCCGCGATCCATCCGCAGGAGTTCTTCGACCACCTGATCTGCTCCTCGGGATTCGTCCGACACGCCCTTCCTGAAAAACCTTTCAAAAGCGTAGATCCTTCCAATCTGGACTTCAGGCGAGGCAGGCTTCTTGGAAGGAAGATTGGCCTCCTGAGGATCTTTGTAGGGGTATGGAGCACGATTCAGCTGGCAAGGCTCGTCCTTTTGGCAAAGGAGGAGGGGGGGGCGGAATTTCTGCGGACGGCGGCATCGGCTCTATCGGTGGTATGGGGTACGCGTATATGCCAGCTGGTGCGAGGCGCCTTCACGGTTGAGGGAAAAGAGAGGCTTTTGCGCCCTGGCGGCGCCGATATCTTTCTCTTCACGCACATGAGCTTCATAGACTTTTCACTCGTTCCTCTCCTGCTCTCGGCTAGGCCGGTTGAGGGCGACGTAGCGGCTGCAAACCACCTGCCGAGCTTTCTCATAGCGAAGGACCACTTTCGCGACAACGTGCTCTTCTACCGGATAATGGGAATAGGACGTGCTGCGGAGGCCATGGGTATGACCTTCGTCGAGCGCGGAGGGCGGGGAGGCGCCGAGGGGGCGATGGAGGTCGAGGCGAAGGCGCTCGAATGCCTCTTGGAGAAGGGGTGCCCGCTGGCCATCTTTCCGCAGGGGACTAGGGCAGTTGGCCTAAGGGGCCCCAGGGGCGAACGCCTCGACGGCGCCTACTATACCGTTGGATCGCGCGACAGGATACGCGCGGACGGCGCCCATTTGAAAAAGGGCGCGGCGCATATCGCGGCCGCAGCGGCCGAATGGGTGGATTCGGCTGGTGCGAAGATACCGGTGAGGATCTTTCCCGTGGCGGTCTCCGGAACCGCAATTTCCTGCCCGCGCGGAAGCGCCAGGATATTTGCCGACGTTCATATGAGGCTGCGCGTAGGCGAGGTCATAACCGTGGAGGCGAAATCCCATTCGACCGTCGGCCATCTGCACTCCAGGATAGATTTTGCGCTGAAGTCAGCCGGGAAGGTGCACGCTGAACTGGAAAGGCGCTTTTTCGAGGATATGCGCGGTTTGGTCGAGCCGCGTGAGATCGAGGAGGTGGCGATCGCCATGAAGACTTGGAGGGGCGACGATTATCTGGTGCATGCGATACTCGATGCAATTTACGCCTGCCCGCAGAAACTTTGGCGGCCTTTCATAGGCGAGCTCGTACACTCGATGCTCAACTTCGACAGCAGGGAGGATCTCCTGCAGATGAAGGGGCGCGTCGCCGATGCGGTCGCGATGTGAAGATCAGCGCGAAAGCCCTTGCCCTCTTTGCGTTGAAGGGGGGTGCGTCAATTCAGATTCTTGCGAAGGTATTCCTGGATCGCCTTGTGTGATACCGAGAAGAGGTTTGTGAACTGAACACCCATATCCGCCTCCTCGGAGGCCGGCGTCATTCGTGTTATCCGCCCGCGCATCGAGAGGTCCTTCCCGTATTCGCCCAGGTCGAATATCACCTCGACCGGCCCCTCGGATGAGATGTCTTTTCCTTCCGCCCTGAGCAGCATGCCGCCGCAGCTTAAGTTCAGCATCGTCGCCGGCAAAAGCCTTCCTCCGTGGCGCAGTATTACCGGCAGGTCGATCTCAACACGGCGGTGGCGGCGTTTTTCGAGCATGGCCTTTTCTCCCTATACCCTGTGCGGTGCGATGACAATACCTGTATCGGCGACTCTCCGAAAAAGTTGCGCGTCAGTTGATATTTTTTATCCGTTGGCTTTTGGGGCCTTTTTGGGTAACCAGGAGGGGTATGAGGACAAAAGCGGCCATAATCGGCTCGGGATCATGGGGTACCGCTTTGGCGACCCTTTTGGGCGAGAAGGGGGTCGACGTGATGATGTGGGCACGCGAGCCGGAGGTGGCCCGTGGCATAAACTCCTGCCATGCGAATCCTCTCTATCTGTCCGATATCACCCTCCCGAAATGCGTGAAGGCCACCGGCGATCCGCAGGAAGCGCTGAAGGGGAGGGAGCTGGTGGTATCGGTAGTGCCCTCGCACGCCCTGAGGAAGTTCTGGTCTTCGGCCGGAAACGCCGTGGAGCCGGGCGCCGTCGTCGTCTCTTGCACGAAGGGGATAGAGGTCGAGAGTCTGAAACTCATGAGAGGGGTGCTGATGGAATGCATGCCATCCATGAAACCCTCATCCTTTATGGTCCTGTCGGGCCCCAGCTTCGCGCGTGAGGTGGCCTGCGCTCAGCCCACCTCTGTGGTTGTAGCCGGAGAGGATGATGTTTCCTGCAGGGGCGTTCAGGAGATTTTCCGCACCGACAAATTCCTCACCTTCACCAGCGGTGATCCGACGGGCGTCGAAGTCGGGGGGGCGGTAAAGAACGTGGTGGCGATAGCGTCCGGCATAACCGACGGCATGAAGCTGGGTTATAATGCCCGAGCTTCTCTCATCACCAGGGGCCTCTATGAGATGATTAAGATAGGGCAGTCGCTCGGGGCCAATCCGCTAACCTTCTCCGGGCTTTCCGGGATAGGGGATCTTGTCCTGACCTGCACCGAGGGTCTTTCGCGGAACCACCGGGTGGGTTTGAAGCTCGGCGAGGGCAGGCCTCCAAAGCTTATATCGAGGGATATGGAGGATGGGCACATGGTTGCAGAGGGCATTCCGACGGCCAGGGCCGTTCACGAGCTCGGCGCGCGCCTCGGTATCAATATGCCAATATGCGACGCGGTATACAGGATACTTTTTGAGAACCTCTCTCCCGCCTCTGCTATGGAGGAGCTCTGTTCGCTCACCCTCAGGGAGGAGCTGGGTTCCATAATTCGCTGACTGATGCGTCGCCCCCTTGACCCCCGGGGCCCTGATGTACTAGGAACTCGCCCGTATGCCCGAACTGATAGATCTTGATTTTTCCATCGAGGAGGATGCTCTTATTCAGGGGCTTCTCGACGCCAAGGGAAAGAGGGTCGAGGTCCTCGCCTTCGGCATCATCTACGCCGGCACGCTGGATTCTGTCGACATAGATAACGGAACGGTCGTGGTCTCCGACTCCGAGGACAAGGCGATGATAGAGATAGAGCGCATAGAGTCCATATCCATAATGGTGTCGTCATGAACGGACTGTTTCGTGCAGTCTTCGCTCTGTTGGTCGTATTTGCGGCGGCGGTTATCCTCGTTTCACCATCCGTCGCGCAGGAGGTTTCGTCCTCCTCGTATGCGGAGTATTCTCCTTTTACGCTTATAATCATGGGCACCCGCCATTATTCCGACGTGGATGTCATGAGGAGAAACGTCGCGAAAATTCCTTCTGTGCGAAAGCTAGTCCAGACCGTCTCCTCGCAGCAGCACGTTCAGTTCGCCGGCGAGTTCAGCGGAGAAGAGGATCCCGTCATATCTGATATAAAGGGACTTGCGGCGGACCGCTTCGACGTGAGAACGAGGCACGACAAAAAACTGGGTTTCGTGATCACGCTGCGCAAGATCGAGGACGATCCCCAGTAATTTTTTTCCCAGCTTTTTTTGCATGTATCAATTCTTCGGCTTTTCGCTGTTTTTCAAAATATAAACAAACCCCTAGTCATTTCATAATCTTATACGACATATGCATGCTAAATACTTAATTTAGCACGCTTTATGCAAGGGGGTTAATAAAAAATACCCATATAAATTATCTTTGTGTGGAGAATCGTTGGGTGCGACTATAGCTTCGGAGTTTGAGCTGCTTGAGATTTCCCTCTTTGTAAAATTTGTCTGGGTGGAGAAAGAGGCGAAACCCTTTTCAAAGGAGTCTCGCCATGGGTACGGGAGGCGGTAAAATCAAAATCAGGGATCTCAGGCTGGCCGGATCGGCGGCCAACACAGGTTTACAGGCTCATCCAAGCCCCCTTCGCAGGGGGCTTTTTAATGCCCTCCGAGGGGCGATCCACAGGGAAGGGAGGATCCTATGAAGGAGATCCGATCCCTTACGGTGAGCATGGAGCTCATCGAGCGTTTGCGTCCGCTGATCTGCTGCGCGGACACGGACGAGATCTGCAAGGACGACGGATTTTGCGGCACCGACCAGGGGGAGTGGCCGCATGTTCAGAACGGAATTGCGAAGACGAGGCTCACTTATCCCCAGGATGAAAATAAGCCTTCGGTGCCGGATGTGCCGGGTTTTTGCGCGGACTATCTTAGCTGGTACTCCAGGACGAACTGCGGTGCGCTTGCGAAGGACATAGCGCGCAGCATACCTTCCCCGGGCAAGTGCCCGACCTCGGCGGACGCCAAGGAGTACATGGACCGCATAGTGAGCCAGGTGCCCAGGTACAAACGCAGGGCGATCGAAGCCGTTCTGAAGGAGCATTTCGATGAGGTGGTCAATCCCGCGCAGCAGCAGTGCGAGATGTACGAGAAGAACGCTTATTCCCTCAGCGCCATGCTCGCTGAGCGCTGCGGGATCATGTACGACACGGACGAGGACGGAAACCTGAAGCTGAACGAGGATCGCGCCGACGGCCTGATGAACATAGCCGGCTTTTGTCGGCAGGTTGAGGCGGCGGAGGCCGAGCGGGTCAACTGGAAAACCTTCGGCGGCGGTGGCGCCGCCGCCGCGGGCGGCGTGGGCCTCGCCTACTACCTTTCGAAAATACTCAAGGCGGTGAAGGGGGTAAGGGATATAGACGAGAACACCGCCGGTGCTGCCAGGGGGCTGAAGCGCTTCTTCTCATATTCCCTGCCGAACCTGGGGCGTTCGATCAAATACGCTTTGTCCTTCAAGTGGCTCAGAGGGGAAAAGCCGCCCGATGATATCCCCGATCCTACCGCAAAGCCGGCCGATGTCGAACAGTCGCAGCAGAGGATAGAGATACACCTGCATCAGAACGGTAAGATCGTGCAGCCGGGGGAGCCCGGGGCCGAGCATGTCGAAGGGGATGGACTCGAAGGGGTGCCTCCGAGCCCCGATGTTGTGATGGCCCAGTTTGCCAACCTTCTCAACAGCAGGAGGTATTCAAGGGAGGGGGAGATCTTCGCCGGTCTCTCGGATGCCGCGCAGCGCTACATGGCCCACAATATCGTGGACGCATGGAACATGGAACCATCCTCCACCAAGCAGCTGTTCTTGAAGGACGACAGCCGACTGCTGCACGGCAAGATGCCCATAGGATACCTCTTCAAATATTCCAGGAAATATCTGACCCCCGAGATGATTCCCATCATCGAGGTTTCTGCGGAGGACTGGTCCAAGACCGGTCAGCTGCAGAGCGAGCTTCTCCGCGAGCTGGCGACTAAGGACGCATTAAGACCGAACATAGACGACGTTTACAGGCAGCTGATCTACGACGACCGCTATTCAAGGGCCGACAGCGCGGTGCAGGAGTATCTGGCAAGAAAGGCGATAGCGCTTTGGGAGGCGATGCTTCAAGGCGAGAGGAAGCGCTTCATGAGCGAAAGCGATAAGCCCTACGGCGGGGCTCTGCCAACGGGCTTCGTGAGGTTCTTTCGGAAGAAGATGATCGGGAACACCAGGGAGATCAAGGATCACGCGGTGGTCTTTCTTCAAATACTCAACGAGGTTCCGGAGCTTGCCGGGATATCCTTTTCCATAGTAGATCGACGAGTCGGACTTTTGCTCAGGGCATGGGGCATGCTCTCGCAGGGGGTAAGGAGCGCTTTCTGGATCCAGGACGGGTTCAAGCGCCTGCCGCACGGGCAGAGCGAGCTTCCCTCCACGTTCATCGAGCACATGAGCCCCGCGCTCAAGATAGGGGTGGTGCCCCGCCAGACGATACTCCCGACAGACGAACCCTGGAAGCCTGAAGACTCGCCGCCCTTTTCCTACAGGGGCTTCGACCTGCGGGAACTTATGAGCCGGGTGGTGGAACTGGAGGAGAGGGCGGCTTATTACCCGACGCTGCTCGGCCAGAGGGCCCGCTCCATAGTGGATGCGTGGGTTTCCCTGGCGCCGAGCGTGAGGGTGAGATTCGTGGACGATGGCACCGGCGACGCAGATTCTGAGGCGGATTTTCTAACGAAGGCAGGCATACCGGAATCGTTCATGCGGATGTGGCATGCGGCTAGTCCGGGGATCGGCCTGGGTTCGCGTGAGGCGGATATCGACCGCGACGGGGCCACTGCCACCGCGCCCGGCGAGATAGGCGTGGATTCGAAGGGGGAGGGAAAGGAAGGGAGAAGGCGTTTCGGAGGCGTGGCCAGCTCGGCGAAATCATCGGGAGAGGAAGCCGACGAAGCGGCCCGGACGCATGCGGCGAAGGCGGAAGCGCTAATAGACGGGGCGAAGG
>DAONII010000045.1:0-8427 GCA_035405085.1 bacterium
GACGATCACAGGCGGAAAATTTCGCGCGGTCATATCGATCTCGGAAAAAGCCGGCGCCCTGACCGTTACCGTCACCGGACGGGTTCCATCGAGATTCGCGCCGCAGAAGCTCTACCGCAGCGTTACCGATCCCGCGCTGCACGCGGCGGCCATAATCGCTCACTGGCTCGAGGAGGCCGGGATAGAGGTGGGTTCGACACTCCGCGCGGGAAAGACCCCTGAGAAGGCCGCCGACCTCCTCACATGGGAATCGCGCCCCCTCTCCGAGATCGTGGCCGACATGAACAAGGTATCGAACAACTTCATCGCCGAACAGACGCTCAAGCATCTGGGAGCCGTCAAATACGGCGCGCCCGGTTCCACAGAAAAGGGCGTATCCGCGGCCGAGGAATACCTCTCCTCCATAGGGATCAAAAAGGGAAGCTACACGCTGGAAAACGGGTCCGGCCTCTCCGAGAGAACGCGCATATCGTCAAACCAGCTTGTCTCGATACTCGTCGCCGCATATCGCGACTTGAAAATCAGAAGCCCGTTCCTGGAATCGCTTTCCGTCATGGGCATAGACGGCACGACGAAAAAATGGCGCTTCGCGCCTGAGCTAACGGGCAAAATCTACGTAAAGACCGGAACGCTCAACAGCGTCTCCACCCTTGCAGGATATGCCCCGACGCCCGAAGGCCGCGTCGCGGCATTCGCCATACTGGCGAACAACCTGCCGCGCGGCGCATGGCCCGCAAAAGAAGCCCAGATGGGGGTGGTTCGAGCGATCGCCGGGGGGGAGAGATGACCTCACGGTCCGGGCGCGAACACAGTATAATCAACGGCCTGCTCGTCATATGCCTAGTGGCAGGTTTCGCCTGCTTTGTTCTTTTCGTCTTGCCCGACCAGCTCAAAAAGGCCGGAGCCGGGCCTGAAAAGAGCCACAGGCCGAAAAAACCCGCCGGGCTCTCCGCGATAATCCCCATAGGGGAGGAAATTTCGAGATCCCCCTACGCCGATGAATACTCCTCGCGCGCGCACGCTCGGCCGCCCGAGGGAGATGCCGCCCGCGAAGCCGGCCTCTCCAAAGAACCCGTAGGGCGATTTGCGCGCACCGAAGACGCAGCGGCCCCGTACGACGGGGTCGCCGGCGGCGCCGGAGCCGCGGTGGACGACGCTGACTCGGAGTACGCAGGGCCTCTAGCTTCAGAGGCCGCAAAAAGCGCCCCCGGACGTGGCCCAATCGAAGAGGGAACCGACATCCTGGCGGATGAGTTGGGTAAGGCGATCGTCTTGACCGAGTCCGAAACTGAGCTGGTGGTACACGCGGAATCCAGCCTCGCCTTTAGCGCAGCCCATAACCGGAAGCCGTACAGAATCACACGGGCGTCGTGGCTCGAAACTCCGGACGGCCTGGAGACCGATGTAGCCTTCTGGCACGACATCTACTCGAAGTACGACAGGAACGAGGTGGTCCTCCATCACCCCCGCCACCTTGGAATCGTATACGCCGTCGTGACCCTCTCCGATATCGAAGCGGACTTGCGCCTCACCGCTGCGGAACGCAGCCGAATACGAGATAACCGCGTAAACGCGAAGCGGAACGAATATACCGGGATCCTCAAGAAACTCGCAAGCGGTGCCCCCGAAAGATCGCTCACCCGCGAGGAGATTCGCATAAAGAGGATGTTCGACTCGATCGACGACGAACCGAACAAGTTCCGCCGCGCCCTTGAGGACGGGATCCGTTCGCAGACCGGCCAGCGCGACAAGTTCGTGGCGGGTCTGAAGCACTCCGGAAGATACCTGGGCGAGATAGAGAAAATATTCGACGCGTATGCGATGCCGCGCGAGATAACGCGCCTCATATTCGTGGAATCCATGTTCAACCTCAAGGCGGTCAGCAAGACCGGCGCATCCGGCATATGGCAGTTCATGCCCGGCACGGGAAAGCTCTACCTAAGGATGAACGATATCGTCGACGAGAGAAACGACCCCATCGCGTCCACACATGCCGCGGCCAAGCTTTTGCGCCGCAACTACGACAGCCTCGGAACCTGGCCCCTGGCGATCAACGCTTACAACGCCGGGCGAGGCAGGCTTGAGCAGGCGGTGGCCAGGACGGGCACCACCGAGATCGCCAGGATCATAAAGGAATTCTCTCACCCGGGCTACGGCTTCGCATCCCGAAACTTTTTCCCTGAGTTCCTTGCCGCGCTGGACGTGGCGGAGAACGCGGAGAAATACTTCGGACGCATGGAACACGACCCTCCGCTTCGGTACGAAGTGCTCCGCACGAGCCTCACGATTCTCATCCCGGAGGTAGCACAGCTCGCGGGTTTGAAGCTCGAGGAGGTGCTCGAGCTCAACCCAGCGCTCGGTCAGGGGGTCGCTTCCGGCGCAGATCCTCTGCCCGCGGGCTTTGCCCTGCGAGTGCCGGAGGGAAGGGGCAGGAGCTTCCTCGCCGCGGCGGCACGCGCACCCTCGAGCAGCTCCCGCCCGCTTAAACACCTGGTCAGGCGCGGCGAGACGCTCCAGGAGATAGCGCGGACATACGGCGTCGAGCCCCGGGCTATCGTCGAAGCGAACGATGGAATGGGGTGGAGGGTAAGGATAGGTCAGACGATACTCGTGCCCGTGGGCAGGAGGAGGTAGGTTTTACAACCCGATTTTTTCGTGTTGCGCCGGCCTTTCGGGCATGTTAGCGGCAGAAACCTATGAAGCGAATCCTGGCAATCTCGGTCTGCCTTATTTTCGCCCTGGGCGCTCTAGGTTCGGGGTGCGCCCGTCAGCCCGAACAGAAGAAGAGCGCTAAGCTGATGCGCAACTACTTTCAAAAATACGGGAAAAAATATCCGAACACGCCTTTCGGCCAGAGCAGGGTCGACTCGGTCGACATACTCGGACAGCAGGAGATACACAAAGGGCTCGTAGCGGTTGAGTCCTTTCTCACCTTCAAGGACGGCACCGTCCAGCGGGTTCAGGCGACGATAAAACGCACCCCTCTGGGTTGGCGCTTTTCCTCCTGGGAAAACGCGACGAACCTCTAGCATTCTTCAAATAGTACGGGGCGGGCTTCGTTTCGTCGGGCCGATCCTCTCTCGCCGCGTTCTACTTCCCTTCCGAACCCTCTTCGGCGTCCGCCGCACGCTCGCGGATCTCTTCCTCCCACGCTTCATCGTAAGTGATTCCTGCTATGCGCGCCCACATCCTCGCGCGGGGAAAGAAGTCGACCTCCAGATAGAAGCGGGAACCCGGCCGCAGCGAATACATCTCGGTGAGCCGCTTCTCCATTTCGTAGACCGCCTCGCAAAGGGCCTGGGCCAGTTTCTCGAAGCGCTCCTCGTCGAAATCGAAGCCGCCGCGGGACGCCGATTCCTTCGCGCAGGTTACGGCCCCGCTTATGAAATCCAGCCCCGCCCCGCCCTTCTGCATGAAGAATGAATTCTTGTCGTATACGGTTTCGATGTTCTCAACCGCTGCTGAAAGCATCTGCGCGATCCCTTCGTACACGTTTTTTTGCACCCTCACACGAAGCTTTGAAGCCCACTCCTCGCTGAAGCCCGCGCCCGCTTTCACCGCGGCCATCCTCACGCTGTCCAGCACCTCGTCCAGCTCAGAGGACGCCATGGTGTAATCCTCAAGATCGAAGCCGTTTGGAATTTTTCCGGCCAGAAGTTCGGCCCGGTTCTTTGCAGCCTCGTGAGAGCGCGAGTATCCGACCCTGAGTATCCTCAGGACCTTTTCTTCGTCGAAGTCGACCCCTGCGTCCTTCGCGTGCTTGCGGGCCTCGGCCAAGCGGCTCTCGAAACCGAAGAGGTCCGGGAACGAGGGTGAAGCCGACAGGCGCTCGGCCAGAGCGAGCTCCGCCTCCATGAGATCGACGCTCCCCTCCGTCGCTATCCGTGCGGCGAGCTTCTCGTCGAAATCGACTCCGACTTTCTTCGCGCAGGTGAGTGCGCGCCCTGCGACTTCCACGAGCCTCTTTTCGGAAAGCTTCCCGTAGCGAATGAAGTCCAGTATTTCCGACAGCTCGCTCAAAACGGAGAGACTCTTACCCCTGGCGAGCGGAACGGCGAGATTTACGCCGAGACCTCGCAGACAGCTTTTAACCTCTTCCGACGAGAGGGGTTCGGAATAGCAAAAGCCCACCCTCCTCAGCTCGTCGGTCCGGCAGATCCTGTCGCTTCCGTCAAAACTATCGTTGCCGTTCTCGTCCAGGACGAAAACCGGCCCCGCCTTTCCGCACCTTATCTCGAAGACGCCGTCGGCCATACTACCTCCGTTTCGCCCTTAAGAGCGCCCGCGGGGCGCTAGCCCGCACACTCTTTTCGGCTCGCTCACGAAAAAGTTGCCCCCAATCGTCTCACATATTGTTCATATATTTCGATAGATTAGCTGAAGATGGGCGGGTGGGGGCTGTCCGAAGGCCCGGCTCAGCGCCTGACGAAAGTCTCCACATTCAGATCCTCTCCGTCGCTCGTCACCGTTATGGCTCCGTGCATATCGGTTCGGTATATCCTTGCGCCGACTGCCTCGAGCCTGGCCAGCGCATCCCTCGCGGGGAGGCCGTAGCGATTCTGCTCCCCGGCGGAGATGGCGGCGATCCTCGGGCTCACGGCCTTTAAAAACCGCGCAGATGAGGCGTCCGCGCTCCCGTGGTGGCCGACCTTGAGGAAGTCGGCCCTCAGATCCTCCCCTGCATTTAGAAGCGCGGCCTCCCCGGAGATAGCGAGATCGCCGGTGAAGAGGAAACGGCGGCTTCCGTAGTCGAATCGAACGACCAGCGACGTATCGTTCAAGTCCGAACCAGCCGGAACCGGAGGCTTCGTAACTCGCACTTTTACGCCCCCGACTTCTTCCGGCGGCCGATGCTTCCCCACGTCGAGCATCGGCACCCCGGCGTCCTTTAGCTGGCCCATGAAGATATCCCAGTCGGACGCCTCGCCGGCGGATGCGCCGAGGCCGTTTCCGTAGACGGCGGATGGGGAGAACTGAGACGCGAGATAGCCGAGCCCCCGGTAGTGATCGTAATGCGGATGGGTGAGTATCATCCAGTCGACGCTGTGCACGCCCATGCGCCACAGGGCCGGGGCAACAACGTGCTTGCCGACGTCGAAACTCGATCCTTTGATCCCGCCGCCGTCTATGAGCACGGCCTTGCCGCCGGGAAAGCGCACGAGAGCGGAATCGCCCTGCCCGGCGTCGATGATCGTGATCTGGATATCCTTTCGAAGCGATGGAAGCAAACGCCAGTACCCCGCGTCCATGACGAAGAGCGAAGCCAAGACGGCCGCTACGATCCCTCTATACGGCAGCTTCCGGTAGAACACAACCGCAAGGAGGGCGGCGTAGATTAGGACGAGCTCAAACGGCGACGGTGCGAAGTGAAAGACGAGGGGCGAAAAGAGCTCTGAGAGCCGCCGCGCCGATTCGACGAAGATCAGGGCTGAGACGCCGGCGATGTTCCAGATCGGTGCAGCCGCGGAATGGGACAGAATCGAGACCACGGAGGCGACGGCTACTATCGGCGCAAGCAGGGCGCCAAAAGCGGGCACAGCTAAGACATTCGCGAACAGGGCGATGCCGGTCACGAACTTGAAGTGCCAGGCTATGAGCGGAGCCGTAGCTGCCGTGGCCGCCGCCGACGCCGCGAAGGCAACCCAGACGCCTCTGACAAATCTTCTGAAGGCGGAGGAGGAACCGAAGTTTCGTCGTTCCGCGGGCATCAGTCGCGGCACGATTATAACCATCCCCGCCACAGCAGCGATCGAGAGCTGAAAGGAGACGTCCTGCACCGCAAGCGGCGACATGAGGAGTATAACGACCGCCGCGGCTGAGAGCGTGGAGGCCGCATCCTGCCTCCTGCCGGAAAGAACGCCGATGAGAACGAGGGTCAGCATCAGCCCCGCCCTGACTGCGCTCATCGACGATCCGGTTATCAGCACGTATAGCCATATGGCCGGGATCGTGAAAATTGCCGCGAGCCGCGGCAATGGCACGCGAAGCAAAAGCCAGGAGATGCGCCCGACCAGGAGACGAAAGAACAGGTATAGGAACGCAGCCACGAACCCGACGTGCAGACCCGATATCGCCATGAGATGAGCGATCCCCGCGCTTGAAAATGCCTCGCGCACCTCGGGATCTATTCCGCTCCTGTCTCCGGTCGCCAGCGCCACCAATATGTCTCGTGCCTGCGGCAATGCCGAGGAGGATATAGACGCAGCGATCCCCCTCCTTATTCTTTCCAGCCTCGCGAAAGCCCCTTCGGCTGAGCCGACCTTCTCGATCACCCCATATGAATTCGCGACGGCGCCGATCCCGTGAGTTGCAAGATAATCCCCATAGGAAAACGATCCGGGGTTCTTCATCTCGCGAACCTTCCCGAACGACGCACGAAAGCGTATGACGTCCCCCGGCAGCAGTCCCCTGCCGCCCTCGCCTCCTACGGACAGCCTCGCCAAGCCGCGGGCCGGCTCCAGGCCGCCGGACCTCCCCGCGCACCGTAGGAGTTTCACGTCGGCCTGTACCCCCCAAGCCCTCTGCCTCAGCGAACCGGAGACCCTCCCTTCGCATAGAATGCGCGCGCCCCTGTCCCTCGGCACGGAGAAGTCGGACGCGCTGCGAAGCTTAAAGAAAGCGGGAAAGATGCCTGCGGAGAAGAAGACGAGGGAGAGCGCTGTCGCACGGAAGATATTTTCAGGAAAACAATCCCTGCGGCGAAGCGCAATTACACATGCGCCCAAAAAAAGCACGGCAATGATTGAAGTCAGGATGTATGCGTGTTGAGAAGAAGCGATCAAACTGCCGCTAAGCGCTCCTGCGCCCGTCGACAAGGCACAGAGGGGCATCGGCCGGAACCTGGCCGAGCGCGGCTTCGATCTCTGAATAGAGTTTTCTGGCCCTGTCGCGGACTCCATCGTACCTCGTGCTAGACTGACGCCGCGACAGAATCAAGCCGAGTTTCTCCTGCAAGCCGAATAAATATCGACGCGCCTTGTCTGTGGGTTTGATCCTGTAGAGGTTCAGAACCGAGCGGACGTTGACATTGTTTATCCAAAAATCATCTCCGTCGCACTCGAAGCGCACACCACCTGTTAGTCCGTCGTATATAGAACCGAGCCTGCCCGATATTCTGTCCTGAATGCAGCACACCGCACCGTTGAAATCCGCAAGGGCCTTTCCTCCCTTTTCCCATACATGGTTCTGATATTCACACAGCCCTTGCGAAACTCCGCACAAGACGCCGACGTTGTTCGCCTCTTCGCACACCAGCTCTCGCACATCCGTGTCATTCAGGAACACCCTGCCCCCACGATATGTCCACCTCTCGTCGTGGTTCGGGGTGAATGTAAGCTGATGGTCGAGCGGGAGATCTGTATCGTCGGTCCTCGATACACCGCCGCCACCTGACACACCCAGGCGGCGACCAAGCTCCTTAAGTCTGTTCACATCCAGACCCATCGACACTCCCAGGGAAACGGGGGCTAACCCCCCTATCTATTTATCGGCGAGGCAACGTGCCAAAGTTGCGGAATATGCAGGAAAAAGTTCCCTTGCCCTGGAGTCGGCCTTTAGAACCTCCTCCATATGGTGAAGCGCAGCTACCTGGGCTTTTGAAATCTCCATGTTGCCTATTTTGTGGCCTCGGAAGAATATCTCGCCCCTCCTTCGGTCGAAATGGATCGAGGCGACTCCATCCTCCATGATGAACGTATAAGTCGCCCGGTCTGCCATCACCGCGAGCATCGAATCCGGCTGCGGCTTTCCCTCCTCCCTGAGACGACGCGACGCCCCCCGCTGGCGACGCATAAGGTCGATCGGAGAAGAACCGTAGGACTGCATACCCTCCTCAGCCAGAATCACGCCCTGTCTCTTGTCTTTCATGTCCCCTCCCCCCCTCGAGAAGTTGACCTGCGCAATTTATATTTAGCAAAAGCTGTGCCACGCACGTTAAAATCGAGTCGTTTCAATGAGTTGAAATATAAAAGGATATTTTTTTGAGAGGACGACTATAGCTATCAAAACGGGAATATTCTCATTCTGAAAGGAATTTTGACACTCGCAGTTGACTTGAAAGGGCTCGCTGGTTCAATTTCATGCCATGGTTTCAGGGCTCATAAGAAATATCCAACTGGAAGGGATCGGTCCGATTTGGATGGCGCAGACGAAGCGCGGCGTCAGCATCATCGCCTTCGGAGGATCGAGAGCCGAATTCGTTCAAGGCCTCGATCGAAAGATGAAGTGGAGGCGTGGCAAGGATTCAGAAGCGGGATCCAAAAGAAAAAAAGCAGCTATCGGGGATATCTCTTCCATGAAGGCCCACATCTCCGGCGGAACCGCTTTTCAGAGGAGTGTATGGAAAGCGATCTCATCGATACCGCGCGGCGAGACGCGAAGCTACGCATGGGTGGCAAGAAAGGCGGGAAGGCCTCGCGCCGCAAGGGC
>DAONII010000046.1:0-6851 GCA_035405085.1 bacterium
CTTGCTTGGTTTGCAAGCCAGCTGCGGATGTGGCACAATGACCATATGTCCATAGAGAAGGTCAGCACGCAGTTGGCGAATCTGCCTCCGGCCTGGATGAGCCGCGTTTCGGGAGGCGGCGGCGCCATGGGCAACGCCGCCGAAATACGGAAGATGCTCGGCGAGCCGCTGCCGCAGCTCGTCGACCCGAACAGCCTCTCAAAGGGCATCGCGGCCTTCTTCGGCCCAAGGGGTTTGTTGGAGCGCCTGCGCCGCAAGCTTTCGCTGATATCCCGAAAGAAGGGCGGCAAGATCCTCCCGGCCAAAAACACGATCGCATCGGTCGACGAGGACGACAACCTCTACGTCGGCGTGGATTTTCTGGAACAGTTCGGCGAAGACGAAGACCTGATAGCAGGCATTCTGGCTCACGAGTGGGGCCACATGATGAGCGATTTGCCGCGCAAGGTCGATTGGTCTCACCTTACGTGGGATCAGCTGCACGCCCTAAGACGCGACGAAGAGGGGGATGCCGATGGCTTCGCCGGCCGCGCGATGTTCCTGATGGGCTACTCCCCCAAGGCGATGGTCGGGTTTTTGAAGGAGATGGACAGGCGAAGAAAGAACAAGAAGATACCCTGCCACAAATACCATAACCACGCCACGCGGGCCGCCATACTCATGGAATCCTACGAGGCGGAGCGCCGCGCCTACAATTTCGCGAAACGACTGTTCTTCAACGAAAACAAGACCCCCGGGGTAAAGATCGGAAGGATAATAGGCTCGGGATGAATAAGCTCAAAGGTGAAAGGTGAAAGGTGAAAGGTGAAAGGTGAAAGCTCAAAGGAAAAAATTCAGATTGATCGCTTTTCCTTTCACCTTTGAGCTTTAGGCTTACTTAGTCACTTCAGCGATCCATTCCATATAGTCCTCGGCGCCATCGATTATCGGAAACACGACAAATTCGGGCACCTCATAGGAATGGTTTTTCTCTATTATCTTTCGAACATCGTCTATTCTCTTCTCGGCCGTCTTTATCATCAGAAGGTATTCCTGGTCCTCGCGGACCTCGCCGTCCCACCGATAGACCGAGAGGATTTTGGGCACGATCTGAACGCAGGCGGCCGCTTTCTCGTTCACGATGAGCGAGGCCAGAAGCTTAGCCTCACGCTCCGTGTTGGTGGTGGTCATCGCAACCGCAGCCTCGATCATGCGCCCTCCTCTGACCCTCGCATCAGATATTCCTTCCCTCGCGCCTTACGCCTTACGCCCGACGGCGCAGGGCCCAAGGCGCGTGGAAGGATCATTTCGCATCGAAAGGTACGCCCTCGCTTTTCTCGACCGCGCGCGCGAGCAAAAAGAGATAGTCGGACAGTCGGTTTAGATAAATCACCCCCTGCGGGTTCGCGTAGCCGCCGGCATCGGCCAACGCGGAGACGCGCCTCTCGAGCCTCCTGGCTACCGCGCGCGCTATATCCAGAGACGCCGAGGCCTTTGTGGCGCCCGGCACGATAAAGGACGGGGGAAGCCTCAGGGTTTGCTCAATGGCCTCGATGCGCTTCTCCATCCTCTCCACATGAATCGCCTCGGTCGGCTCGAGCCACTTCTGCTTATCCGGGGAATTCGATGCGAGCTCCGCGCATATCCGGAAGAGATCCACGGTGAGTTTCCTAACCTCGTCGGCCAGATCCGCATCCGAAATGAACGACCGTGCAAGCCCCAGGTGAGAACAAAGCTCATCGACAGTTCCGGACACCTCCAGCCGCAGCTCGGCCTTGCCGACCTCCTCGCCTGACAGAAGCCTCGTCCTGCCCTTGTCGCCCCTCTTCGTGACCACTCCCATGAATCCAGCATAGAAAAAGCCGCATATTTTGTAAACCGGCAATGCCGCAAGGCTTTCCCACCGGCCTGAAATATGATAGATATTTATCTCTACAAAGGGGGTCCCGTGTTCGTATTCCGCACAGTCGTATGGGGCATCATCTTTCTTTTCGCATCGCTCATAGTCGGGCCTTGGCTGGCCCTGCAGTTCGATGCAAGCTTTCCCGTCCTTGAATTCGGAAATCTGCGATATGCAGGCATGGCGCTTGCCGCCCTCGGCGGCGTGCTTGCGTTATACTGCGCGGGGGCCCTGCTGATTCCCGGAAAGAGCCGCCCTGCGCCATATGACGCCGGAGGCTCGTTCACTATCGCAGGGCCTTACCGATACGTCCGAAACCCGTTCATGCTGGGAGTCATACTGGCGCTTTGGGGAGAGGCCCTGATAACCTCCAGGATAGTGATGATCGCCTATGCCTTCATACTCACATGGTCGATACATTTCTGGGTCATCTTCTTCGAGGAGCCGGCGCTGACCGAGCGCTTCGGGGGTGAATACAGGGAATACCGGGACGCGGTCCCGCGATGGTTTCCTCAGTTCAGAAAATACAGGGGATAGAAAATCAGAGACGAAAAGACCCGATATCCGAGACACGAAATTCGTGATCCGTGATTGGTGGTCGAAAAACGTCGCAGGCGGCTGTCCTTCTTGCCTCTTGCCTCTTGCCTCTTGCCTCTTGCCTCTCAGCTTCTCAGCTTCTCAGCTTCTCAGCTTCTCAGCTTCTCAGCTTCTTGGATTCTCACCTTTCTCGCCTTGCGTGTCGCCTTAAAATGATACATCTATCGGAGAATCGACTATCGGCGCGCGACCTGGAAGGCCCATAGCTTCCCTGAGCTCGTTAATCCTGCCCATCCACTCCTCGTCGGCACCGAGCTGCGCCTCCGCCTTGTCCAACAGGCCCGCCGCCACCTCACCGTTTCCCATCCTCTCGTTCGCGACAGCCAGATAAAAGTAGGCGACGCCGTTCGACGAATCGACGTTAACCGCATCCATAAGCGTAGTGGCGGCGCGGTCGAACTCGCCGGCATCGATCAGAGATACCCCCCTGGATACCAGGCGGTTGGAAGCCTGCCGTTGCGGGGTCATCACATCCATGGTGGAAGGCCGGACGTTTGCGCGCTGGATTTCGGCTGGCGCCCTGGGCCTTTCAGGGACCTGTTCCTCGGCCGGCGGGACGGTTCGTGAAGGTATCTTCTTGTATGCGGGCTTCTTGCCGAGGTCCGCGCATCCGGCCAAAAAAAGGGAACAGATAAGGGGAGTCAGAATTCGTCGTAGCGTTTTTCGGGCCGGGCTCGCAGTCCCCTCTTCCTCTTTTCGTCGCTCGCGGCCGGCACGGCGGGGCTCCACTCGGATGAAGTGAATATCTCTTCGCATGTGAGAGAGGGCTCCGTTCCCTCTATATAAGCCTCAACAACGCCCGACGGACACGCGCTGCTCGTCAGCCCGCCCGTCCTCGGGTCGATTTTTACCAGAACGACGCCAACCGGGCCAGCGAAATCTCCGCCTCCGGACGGCTGCACCTCCTTCATGAAGCGCGTCCACAGCGGAAGCGCGGCCCTGCCACCGCTCATGTTGATCTCGGAATTGTCGTCGTATCCGACCCACGCGAGAGCCAAAAGCGTGGGGGTAAAGCCGGCAAACCAGGCGTCGCGGTAGTTTGACGTGGTTCCCGTCTTGCCGGCCGCCGTAGCGGTGAACCCCATCGATCTCGCACCAGCTCCTGTGCCCCGGTCCATCACGCCCTTCATTATCGTGGTGGTTATGAAGACCGGCGCCGGATCGAAGGCGCGCTTCATCTGAAGGGCCTTCTTCTCCACTATGGCACCGTCCTTAGTCGCAACGTTTATTATGGAAAGAGGCTGAGCCCTTATTCCGCCGTTGGGGAAGATCGTGTAGGCCGAGGCCATCTCCATAGGGGTGACCTCGAAAGCGCCCAAGGCGAGTGAAGGGACCGGGCTCAAGGGGCTGTCTATCCCCGCATCCCTCGCGGCTTTGACCACGTTATCCAGGCCGGCTTCCATCGCTACGCGAGAGGCCGCTATGTTGTAGCTTCGTTCCAAAGCCGTGACTACGGTAACGGGACCGTGGTCGCGCCTGTCGTAATTCCTGGGACTCCACTTCCTGCCGCCCGATTCCACCTCGAATGAAGTGTCGTCAACGATGGTGGATGGCGTGAACTCCCTGTCCGAGCGGCGCGGATCAAGCGCGGTCAAATAGACGAAGGGCTTGAAGGTCGAACCCGGCTGGCGCAACGCCTGCGTGCACCGGTCGAACTGCGAAGATGCGTAGTCGCGTCCGCCTACCAGGGCCCGCACGTAGCCGGTCGACGGCTGCAGAGAGACCAGGCAGGCCTGAAGCGGATCTGACTTGTCTTTTGGAAGCGCTGCCGCGTAATTCTTCTCGAGCGCGGCGAGCTCCTCGCTCACAGCCTTTTCGGCCGACAGCTGAGCGGACATGTCAAGCGTCGTGAAGATCCGCATCCCCTCCGTCTGCAAGACCTCCTGAGGATACAGATCCGCCAGCTGCCTTTTGACGAAATCCACGAAATAGGGTGCCGCTGCCCTCCTGATCTTTGATTTAGGAGTAACTATCTTTTCCGATACGGCCTGTGCGTATTCCTCCTTCGTTATTATACCCTTGTCTTGCATCTTCTTCAGGACGAAATCGCGGCGGGCCTTCGCCTTTTCCGGTTTCGTTATCGGGTTGTATTCGCTAGGCGAGCGTATGAGCCCGGCGAGTAGCGCGGCCTCGCCGGTCGTGAGCTGACCGACGCTCTTGGCGAAGTAGAGGCGGCTCGCCTCCTCAACACCCGAGACCGACGAGGCACCGCGCTGACCGAGATAAATCTCGTTCAGGTACGCCTCGATTATCTCTTCCTTCGTATGGGCCTTCTCTATGCGCCACGCTATGAGCACCTCGTTCATCTTCCTCACGAAGGAACGCTTCGGATACAAAAAGAAGTTCTTCACCAGCTGCTGGGTGAGCGTGGAGCCTCCCTGCACCACCCTGAGGTGGGTTATGTTTACTATCATGGCGCGGAGTATACCCAGAGGGTCCACCCCGCCGTGCTGAAAGAAGCGCTCGTCCTCGATGACCAGGATCGCCTCTATTAGATGGCGAGGAACTTCCGAAAGGGCCACCACGGTCCTATCCTCCATCGCGTCGTTGAATATCGCGGTGATCTCCTCGGGTTCGAGGCGGACGAGGTCGATCCCCTCGTTGACATCCAGCCTGACCATACTGGAAACCGAGTTTCCATCGAGCGCGAGACGAACGGGGAACCCCTTGAAGAGCTCTCCTGGATACTCGAAGTCATGAAGGTAGATATCTATCCTCGAATCGGCGACCGAATAGTCGCCGGGTCCCGCTATCGCCTCCCCGGTATTGCGGTAGCGCAGGCGATCCAGCTTCGCGGACAGGGAGCCGGCCTTTATCTCATAACCCGGATATATGAATTCGGCGTCTGAATAAACGCGCGACGGCAAGTCCCACTTCCTGGGCTGGTCGAACTTTGCCTGGATCATGCGGTCGAGGGTGCGGAAGTGGTACTGCATTCCGAGCCAGGCCGCGAAAAGGACTATCGCCGCCCATTTAAGAACCCTCGCGAATCGCCGTATGGAGAATGGCTTCCTCTCCTCGGCCTTGGACCTGCGCACGTACTTCTTGTTTCGTTTTTTTCTTCCGAACATCGACTGGCCCTGTACGGCCCCAGCGGAGGGGGTGGGATTTGAACCCACGGTACCCTTTCGAGCACAGCGGTTTTCAAGACCGCCCGTTTCGGCCGCTCACGCACCCCTCCGCTGGAACCGCACGTCAAAAAATCGTCATCTAAATCGGTTATTTATCAAAATGAACAGTACAATCCATACACCGGCCGTCAAAAAACACAATAAATATCAACACATTAATGCTAAAATGCGATTTAAATGCTATGGCATTGAAATTGCTTATATAAACATTGTTTAGATATGCAAGAGGAGGAGGTCGTCATGAAACGCATCCTTATCATTTCATTCTGCCTCGTGGCCGCATTTCTTATGAGCAGCTCATGCAGCCACAAGAGCTCCGAGATGGTCGAGGGCCCGTTCAACATCGCGGAGGAGATCGGCGGGAACGGAGGCGGAGAAGCGGAAATCGACGACGATGTCGATACAGATGAAGATCACGGGCTAGGGGTGCTGCCTCAAAAGGTTTTTCACCTGAAGAAGATCTCATATTCGCTCTTCGATCCCGAAACCCAAGTGGAGATAGCCGCCGGTGAGGTCTCGGCGAACTACGATGAGGACGGCCGTCTCACATCCGTAGAGGCCGTCGAGAACACCGTGCCGGAATCCACACCATGGACCGCCAAGAGGATATTCTCATACAACCCGCCTGGCATCGACACCGCGGAAAACGGGCAGCTCTCGAAGGTGAAGTTCGTGACTCAATCGGCCCCGTCCCTCACTGAGTATCTATACAACGCCGGCCTGCTCTCCGAAATCAGGGTGTCGAACATCGATGCATCCGATCCTAACGACGAAAAGATTTTGCCCAGCACGAAAGACCACTTCTCACATTACCACACATCCGTTACCGCTATGATGAGGGAGATGACCGCGAACAGATGGGACGATAAGACCGGGAATTTCGTCTACGACCCCTCGCGGACCGAGGAGACTATGATCGACCGCAGTCCTTTCGGCGAAAAGGTCAGCCAGGATTCGCTGCCGACCTCCTCCAAGGCCTGCCGGGGTACGGACTGCAAAAACGCGACATTCGACTACGACGGGATGCGAATCATCTCCCACAGGGTCTCGGTATCCACGCTTCCCGATATCGTTATAGCTATCAGGTGCAACCCTGGCGCCGATTGCGAATACGATTCGGCCGGGCGGCTGTCGAAAGCCACATACAACATAGTGAACAAGAAAAGCGAAACGATAACGGGCAGGATCCGCATAACCGCGAAGGGCCGGGACGAAGAGGGCAATCTCACCGGAGAGATCGTCGA
>DAONII010000046.1:6951-8271 GCA_035405085.1 bacterium
ACGCCGCCGGGAGGCAGCTCGACCGGAGTCTCCCATCCCGGGGGCAGATCCGATTTCCTTCCGTCGGGCGTGATGTGAGGCTTCGTCATCCTCGGTGTCGCCGGCCGGGTCCTCTTGGGAACCGCCGGGGCAGGCGAAGCTCCGGACGGAGCCGGAGTTGGAGCGGTCTTTGCCGCCGGGGTCCTGGTCGTCGGGGGCAATGGCGTGGTAGGAGGCTTCGGAGCAGGCGCCTGCTGCGCAGCCGGCGCGGGTGCCGCAGGTTTGTAAGAGGGTACAACCGGTGCCGGAGCGACTGGCTGCGCGGCAGGCTTATAAACAGGCGCAGGGGCCGCTGGCCTGGCCGGCGCTGTCTGAACCGGAGCGGGTGCCGCATGTTGGGCCGGTGGGGCGACCGGCGGCATCGCCACCGGTGCCGCCTGCTGGGACACGGAGGCCGCCTGTTGGGCGGGCAATGCCGGACGGACCTGAGTCGCGGCGGGAGCGGTCATCACCGGCTGCGGTGGAGTCGGCTGGGGCTGGGCAGCCGGCCTCGGCGGGGGCGGCTGCATAGGCGGCAGGGCCTGCTGCGCCGGCCCAGCGGGCGCCGGGGCAGGAGCCGCCTGGGGCGAAGCCGCGGTGCCCTCGGCGGTCTGCGCCTTGGCCGACGACGCCAAAGCAAAAGTTGCAGCCGCTATAGTTACAAGAAGGATGGCGAAACTCTTCATATCTATCCCCCCATATTGTCAGGCGAGTGTAGCATCATCTCCAAAAAATACAACCGGTTGCGTCATTCGAGGAACCCCGAATCCTTGACGCATCCGGCATAACATCGTAGTAGGAAACAAAACAGGACGGACAGGAGCAAAAAAAACCAAAGAAACGGAGGCCCCATGGCCGGCACCATAGATGAGCTCACGATAAACTGGACCGACGAATCCGACGGCGTCCAGAAGGTGAAGGAGCTGAAGAAGGAGGTCTTGACGCGCGGCTCGTGGGCTACCCTCATGTATCTTTACCAGGAGCTGGACCCCAAGAAGAAGGACTGGGGCCCGGCCAAGATCCGGATCCAGCGCTACCAGAAGAGGGGAGACAACTTCATCCCGCGGAGCAAATTCGTGATCACGTCGCCGAAACAGGGATATCAGATCATCGATGTCATCAAACGCTGGTTTCCCGAAAACCCGGCCGACGCAAAGGCGGAGGGGGAGACTACCGAAGAAGCTGATTGAGATCTCCTGGATCAAGCTCGCAGATCAAGAAGCGAGACGAAGATTTTAGATTTTAGATTTTAGATACACCGGCCCGCTTGAGATTGATCATCATCGCGTAGCCAATCCGGAG
>DAONII010000047.1:0-8259 GCA_035405085.1 bacterium
CGAGCTTTTTGGTTGGCTCGCGCAGCTTGTTCGAAAGCGGCAGAACGCCCACCTGCACCGGCGCTATCGCCGGAGCGAAGCCCATGACCACGCGCTTCTCGCCGCGCACTTCCTCTTCGCGGTAGGCGTCCGCCAGGATAGCGAGTGCGGTGCGGTCGACTCCCACCGAGGTCTCCACGACGTGCGGGACGTACTTCTCCTTGCGCGCGTCGTCGAAGTAGGTGAAGTCCTTTCCGGACACGCTCATGTGCTGCGACAGATCGTAGTTGCCGCGATTTGCGATCCCCTCCATCTCCGACCAGCCGAAGGGCATCTCGTACTCGACGTCGGTGCAGCCCTTCGCGTAGTGCGCCAGCTCGTTCTTTTCATGCGGGCGCAGGCGGAGCTTCTTTTCGCGTATCCCCACGGAGCGGAACCAGTCGAAGCGCTCCGCTATCCAGCTCTCGTAGAACTTCTCCGCCTCGCTCTCGTGGCAGAAGAACTCCATCTCCATCTGCTCGAACTCGCGCGACCTGAATATGAAGTTGCGCGGCGTGATCTCGTTGCGGAACGCCTTGCCGATCTGAGCTATGCCGAACGGGACCTTCTGACGGGCCGTCACCTGAACGTTCTTGAACTCCGTGAAGATCGACTGGCACGTCTCGGGCCGCAGGTAGGCCAGCGACTGCGAGTCGGCCGTCGCGCCGACGTGTGTCTGGAACATGAGGTTAAACTCGCGCGCGGCGGTAAGCTCGCCGCCGCACTCGGGGCAGCGCCCCTTCTCGTGACCCTTGGACGAGGGCGGCACGTCGTCGGCGCGGAAGCGCCGCTTGCAGGCCTTGCAGTCTACCATCGGGTCGTTGAAGGAGGCTACGTGGCCGGACGCGATCCAGGTCTGGGGGTGAGCTATTATCGAGGTGTCGATCCCCACGACGTCCTCGCGGTCCTGCACCATCCGCTTCCACCAGGAGTCCTTTATCCGGCGCTTGAGCTCGCATCCGACCGGCCCGAAGTCCCAGAAGCCGTTGATCCCGCCGTATATTTCACTCGACTGGAAGATGATACCGCGCCGCTTGCACAGCGACACGAGCGTCTCCATATCGACGGATTCGGTGGTTATCTTTCGCTCTCCATCCTGCATATGAAACCCCTTGAAATAAAAAGGATTACACGCCCTAACACGCACCCGAACCCCCGTCAAGACCGATGCGAGGCGGGATCGAAGGCTTTGGCGACGATTTCGTTTTTTGTTTGCCCTGCGGGGGGGCTTCAATATAATCGTCCGGAAACACGGGAGTTTTCTCTTGAGAACGGCAATCGGCATAATCATCGGAGCTGTCATCCTCGTCATCTTCAGCTGCAGCAACGAGGGAGAGGGCTTTCTGGCGAATCTCCTGAAGGGCGACGGCGGGGGCGTGCCGGTTACCGTCGAGAGCGTCATGGTCGAGGAGAGGCAGGGGAAGCTCATCGTCCCTGCGAAGGTTGAACCCGCCGAGACGACCGAGGTCTCCCTTCCCGACGACGTCGTCGTCGAGAGCGTGCTGGTTACCGAGGGACAATCCGTCCCGGCAGGATACGAGCTCATTCGCTTGTCCGAAGCGGACTTCGCAGCTAAGCTCGCAAAGATGAGGGCGGACGCCAGGGATGCTCAGGCGAACCTGGAGCGCGACTCTTACTTCGCAAGAAACAAGGACAGGCTGCTCGCGGAGGGAAGGATCGACCAGACCCAGTACGACAACATAGACGCGGAGGTCGAGAAGGGAGAAGCCGAGCTGGAGAGGATGAGGCTTGATCTTTCACGGATGGAGGAGCGCGCGGCATCCACGAGCGTGACGAGCCCGGTAGCAGGCGTGGTTTCCAGGATAGACACCGCACCGGGCCTCGCCACTCCGGCGGGAAAGCCTATAGTCACGATCGCAAACTCCGACCGCCTCGTTCTATCGTTCCGCCTCCCGGCGGCCTACTCCACCGTCGCGCGAGCCGGGCAGACCGTAAAGGTCCGCTTCCCGGATACCGGCGACGGTGCAGATGCGCGGGTCACGAGCGTAGGCACCCAGGTGGACGGCCGCGACAACGCATTCGACGTGAAGGCCTCGGTGCCCAACCCCGGCATGCGATTTAAGGCCGGGATGCGAGCCGAGGTGAGCGTACCCACCTCCGAGCGCCGCCGCGTCTTCATAGTGCCCGAAGAGGCGCTCATCCGCGAAAGGGGCGCCGTCTTCGTCTTCACAGTCGACAGGAGGACGGCCCGCAAGATCCAGGTTCTGCCTAGCGACAGCAAGGGCAGCAGGGTAGAGATAACCCGCGGCCTGAAAGAGGACGACATCGTAGTGGTGCGAGGAAACGACAAGATCTCCGACGGAACGGTCGTGGACATCTGGAAGAGGTGATGGTTCAGATCGCAGCGAAAACAATGAAGCGCAACGTTCTCCGGTTAGCTGCCGCGGCAGCTTCGTTGCTGCTTGCGTGCAGCACCGCCCAATCGACGCCCAAAGGCGGCTATGCTTGGATACAGCTCGCCGACGGCCTGTCTTACGCCACGTTTTCCTTCTCGCGCGGGGCGGATGAACCCTCCACCGCCATCCACGCATTCAGGGTGGATCCTAAGAAATTCAGGGTCGGCGTTGTCACCGCTAAAGACGAAAAGGCGGGGGCCACGGCATCCGAGATGGCAAGGCGAGCCGGCGCGATCATAGCGGTCAACGGCGGCTTCTTCACGCCGCAGCACACCTCCATAGGCCTCATCGTGAAAAACGGAAAAGAGCTCTCGCCGCTTCACAAAACCAGCTGGTGGAGCGTCTTCGCGATCGGCAAGGACGGCCCGGCCATATACTCCCTGAGAAACTACAGGGACGCCAAGGGCGTGAACACGGCCCTGCAGGCAGGGCCGAGGCTCGTGATCGACGGAAAGATACCGAGGCTCAAGGAGAGCGTCGCGTCGCGCTCAGCGGTCGGCATAACCCGCGACGGGAAGGTGGTCATCGCGGTAACACAGGGGCCAGGAATATCCATGACGGAGCTTGCGCGCAGGATGGGTTCGAGCCAGTTCCGCGGCGGCTTCGACTGCAGAAACGCGATGGCCCTCGACGGCGGCTCCTCCTCGCAACTGTACGCGAAGATAAAGAAGTTCGAGCTCTCTTTGCCCAACATCGCCCGGGTCACCAACGGCCTGGCCGTCTTCTCAAAATAGTTTAAAAAATCCTCACAGGCTTTTCTCTTCGTCGCGTTTGAACGCGTCATCGCCATTTTGCAGGATTGCGGCGGGAAGGCTTGCAAGCGCGGACAGCGGGGAGGTGACGAGAAACGCAGCGCCCGCAACCAAAAAGGCTACCGCAGCGCCGGCCAACGAGGCTAAAGAAAAAGAGAATGCCGGAGCCGCAGAATCGACGGCGGACCTCTCCATCGAATCGAATTTTCGTGCGGCCTCTTCGAACGGGCTCGGGTGGAGTATCTCGCTGCAGCTCATCGCGTGATACCACCGCGCGTAAACGTCTATGTTTTTCCTTATGAACCTCGCATGCAGATCGACCCCTCTGGCCGCCAGGAAGATCGCCCCGCTCCCGGCGTAGATCGGCCTGCCATCGTCAACCGCGTCGAACCTGTCCGCGACGATCCCGGAGAACAGAGTGATACCGGCCAGCGAATCGACCGCCCCGGATACGTATGGAGCGGAGGCCACGAAATCCCTCGATTTTTCTATGAGCCTCTCCAAAGCGAGGCACTGCTCCCTCCTGCCGCCGTCGGCGACGCTCCCCTTCCACGGAAAACCGCCGGTGGCGAAAAACGGCAAAAGGGCCTCGGCGTCGTCCTGTAAAACGCCCTCTCCGGCGGCAGGGCGAGCTGTTGAGTTTCCGATCCTCGGGTCTCCCATGATCTCCCTTCGGACAAAGGGCTACGCCCTGAAACAAAGAAGTTCCAGGTTGATCATCGGCGAAAACTCTGGATTGTTGCCCCCTTTTTTGCAGGCAGAGTTCCCGGGCCGTTTGCACGCTAGGAAACCTTGAGCAGCTTCCTGGCCTCGGCCGGAGAGGAGACGGGCCGGCCACATTCGTCGGCTATCCTTTTCACGCGCGCGACGAGCTCCGCATTGCTCTTCGCCAGCACGCCCTTGTGGTAGTAGACGTTGTCCTCGAAGCCCACGCGGACGTGCCCGCCCATCACGACCGCCATCACGGCGCACGGAAGCTGGTAGCGCCCTACGCCGGCCACCGCCCACCCGTCGCCGGGCTCTATCGAACTCACCATGAACTGAAGGTTCCCGGGTTCGCCGGACAGCCCGCCCGGCACTCCCAGAACGAACTGGTAGTGAACGGGGCTGGATAGCAGGCCCTCCCTTACAAGCTTCCTTGCAATCCCTATATGGCCTGCGTCGTAGACCTCGACCTCGGGGACGACCTTCAGTTCCTGCATGTGCCGCGCGAGTTTTTTCACGTCGGAGGGCGCGTTGAGAAAGACCTCGTCGCCGAAGTTCATCGACGCGATGTTGAGCGAGGCCATCTCGGGCCGGAACTTCACGATCGGTTCAATCCTCTCCTCCATTGGCGCGCCCACCGCCCCCCCGGTCGAGATCTGTATTATCGGCTTCGGGTCGCACTCAGCGCGAATGGCCTCTATGGAGGCCTTGAAGGACTGAAGGGCCTGGGACGCTTTGCCTTCGTCGTCCCGGACGTGAAGGTGAATGACGGATGCACCGGCCTTCACGCACTCAGCGGCCGCGCGCGCCTGCTCCTTAGGAGTCACCGGCAGCGCCGGGTTCATCCCCTTCGTCGTCTCCGCTCCTGTTATGGCCGCCGTGATTATGAGTGGCTGCATCGAAACCTCCGCATAGGTCGCCGCTTGGGCAACAAAAAGGGCCGGGCAATGCCAGCCCGGTAAAGCGGCCTTTGTCTCGACCGCACGGGGAGATGAGCGAAATCGCGAAAAAAATGCAACAGAATGCGTTGATTCCGCATCTGAAATGCTGTAACCGGCGGCAGCTGAGTTATACGGAGGGAGGATGTCCGCGCTAATAGCGATCGCAATGCTGATAGGCATAACCTTCCTGCCCTTTCTGGAACTGAGGGCATCCATCCCGTTCGGCTTCTTCCATCCGGGCGTGGCAAAAGCCCTGCCCTGGCCGGCTGTCGCCGGCATCTGCATGGCCGCGAACGTACTCATCGGATGGGCCACGTTCTGGGTCCTTGGCCCGGCCGCCTCGTTCATGCGCAGGTGGGCGTGGTTCGACCGCGTGCTCTGGCCCCACGTGGAAAAGACCCAGCACAGGATAAAACCTTGCGTGGACCGATACGGCGAATGGGGCGTGGCGCTCTTCATAGGGATGCCGCTCCCCGGCAGCGGGACGTACGCCGGGGCGCTCGGCGCGTACCTCATGGGGCTAGGCAAGAGGAAGTTCGCCGCCGCCGCCGTCATAGGGGTCCTCATCGCCGGCACCGCCGTGACCGCCCTGTGCCTGCTCGTTGATCACGGCATCGTATCGGAGGATAGCCTGATCAAGAGGCTCATCTTCAAGGAGATCGGCTGACGTTCGTTTGCCTGCATCGAAACCCCGCCCGCCAGACCCGCTCTAGTCCTGAACGGATATCTGCGTAACGGGGTCGCCGTCGCGGGCCAGGTTTATCATTCCCACGGCCAGAAGTTCGAGATCCGCGTCGTCCACCCGGATGCATCCGAGCGTCCTCTTCCTGTAGTCATGGCGGCCTCCGTGTATGAAGAGGCCTCGGCTCCACATGGCGCCGTCCGACGGTGAGCCGGCCCGGATCCTTATCCTGCCGTAAGGCGCGCTGTAGCCTTCCGAATCCTTCCTGTCCTTCTTCCAGTGCCTTCCGGTGAGAAGCGTCTCCCACGGAGCGAGTATACCGAGCTCGTAATTTATGGTGACCTCCTCCCGGTACCTATCCGAATAGAACTCTGGAAGCCCCACGGAGTATGTGCCGTTCGGGAAAGGGCCGTTGCCTCCCACCTGAAGGGGGTCGGCATTCGGGCGCGTGGCGCGGTTCGACGCGGAGAAGCTCCCCCAGACGATGCCGTTGTCCATGACGAGCGCGATCGTCTCGTCAGACCGATCGAAAAGCAGCGAGGCCAGGCCAAGGGGATCGACGAACGTGGAGGGATCCCCCTCCGCATAGGAGTAGAGGTTCATCAGGCCCGGCACGCGGATGTCGCGCGGCGCCATATCCGCCCTGCCGAAGGGAAACACATCGTAATCTGCGGAGATGCCGAGCGGCCTGTTGGGAAAAGTGGCACTGGAGGCCCCCCCCTGCCCCCGGTGATAGGCTGGCGTCGGAAAAACCTTAATCAGCGGGGCACCGCGCGCCACCACCCTGTATCCCAACGGATCCGGCGTCATGAAGCGCATTATGGAGGGGCTGTAATATCTGTAGCGCATGTAGACCAGCCCCGTCTCATCGTCCCGCACGTGGCCGGCGAACCCGAACGGCAAAGGCATCGAAGAACATCCCCCGAAATCCGGGCTTTTGCCGTCCATGCCCGGCATCCCGTCCGGCACCGCGGGCACCGGCTCGCCGTACGGGCCGAAGCCGCAGCGCGCGACAGCCATGCCGTCGGCCCCCGCTACGGCCGTCACGGAGCCGAGACGGTCCGGCATTGGGTAGAGCCTTCGCCTGCCGTAGAGCGCTACCGCCGGCGGGTTGCCCGTCGCACCATACGCAAAGGACGAACCCGATCCTTCAGGTCCGTATTCCCTCACGAGGCGAAACCCGTCCCAGACGAACCGGCGTTCCTCACCCGCAAGCCTCTTGGCCACGCGCCTGTCGAAGGCATCATATACGTACGTAGCCAGGGGGGAGCCGCCTTTCGACACACCGACGAGCCTCCCGAGCGCATCGTAGGAAAACCCCAGTTCACCGATCGACTCGACGTTGCCCGCTTTGTCGTAGACGACCCTTGGGGAACTCCCTTTCCCGGGCTGCGCGCCGACACGCTCGACGGATCCGTCCGCGCCGTAGTCGTACCTCCAGCCTCGAAAAGAGCCCCCGGCCATATAGGGATCCATAGAATCAGACGCAAAATAGCCGTCCTTTGCCGATATGAGCCTCCCTTCGAGATCGCGCGCATATATACGATCAAGGCCGTAAAGGCCGCTCTCCATGGAAACCCGACCGTCGGCGCCGAACATCAACTCCTGGCCGCCCTCCAAGTAGCCGCCAGTTCGAACGTAGCTAAGCGCTATTATGCGCCCGCCTTCGTCCCTCTTTATTTCCAGGGAGAGATTTTCGCCGAGCCCCTCGCGCACGAGCGCTCCCGATCCGTCGTATTCGAAGGAGGCGAGCACCTCGGAGCCTAGCATCAGCGACTGCATCAGGCCCGACTCGTCGTAGGACATGTAGAAATTCTCCCCCGAAGGCAGCCCCAGAACCGTAACCCTGCCGTCGTCGTCGTATTCTCTGACGATCCATCCGCCGCCCGACTCCTCGGCAACCGGGCGGGAGAGGGAATCGTAGACGAAGCGCGAATACGCGTCGTCCGATGCATCGGACGGGTCGTTTCCATCGAACGCAAAGACTATCCTGCCCAGGCCGTCGTATTCGAAGCGCTGCTCGCGCGCCTCGGCGCCTTCGTTCGGGGAAAACAGACGGCGCCCGATCAAACGACCGGCGCAGTCGTAATCCATCTCGACGACAGCTCCGCCGCGCCCAACAGACCTCACCACATTGTCCCTTTTGTCGTAGGACGTGCGGCGCTCGCTCCCGTCCGGATACACCTCGAGCACAAGGCGGTCGAGCGCGTCGTAAAAGAAGCGGGTCTTTCTCCCGCTCCCTTCCGTTATGGAAGCAACCAGTCCGTTTGCGTTGAGCTCCACGGCGGGCTCAACTTCGGCGGATGGCGCCTCGCCTCCCGCCTCCCCCGACTCACAGGCGATCCCTGCAGCCGGCCTCGAATCGATCCAGCGCGATTTCGTGGGATCCTCATCCCACAGGAGGCGCGATGCTTTCCTCAGGACCTTGCTTCGCCCGTATTCAAAGCGCGCCGAGGAGAGAAGCTTTCCCTTCGAATCCATGCGCCGCGAACCGACGACTAAGCCCGAATCGTTGCGCTCCACCCTGAGCCTGTTTCCAGCCGGATACACGACCTCTTCGACCTCGCCGAACCGGTTCCGCAGGAACTCCGTTCGGTATCCGTCGCCGTCGACGAACCCGGTGATTTTCCCGTCCTCATCCCGCGTCACGCACTCCTTTGAAGCCTCGGGAGACCCGGCACCTCGCAGCGCGCAGAGCCTGCGCCCTTCCCCGTCCCTCTCGAACGCTATGCGATTTCCCTCGG
>DAONII010000048.1:0-5688 GCA_035405085.1 bacterium
CGCCCATGTTCTCTCGGAGCTCCGGCTCTATGTAGGAAATCCCAAGCGCACCGAATATCTCCGCCTCATCCTTGCAGGATACCGAATTCGGCTCGCCCTCCCTGAACAGGCCGTATTCGTTCAGCTTCATGCCGGCTTTCTTCGCGAGGGACCGCATCGCTACGTTGTGTTCCCTGGACCCGGTGAAGTGGTGCTCGGCAAAAGGGAACTCCGCGTCAGAAACCGCGCGCAGGTCGCACTGGATGCCCGATGAGAGAACCACCTCGGATTTGGTCTCGCCGTGCTCGATAACCCTTTCGACGCCATCGAGCCTCACGAACCGCGCCATCACGGAATCCGGTTTTTCTGTGGATGCGACTATGTCGATATCGGCAACCGTCTCCTTTCGGCGGCGAATGCTGCCGCAGACCTCGGCCCTCGAAACCTCGGGCCAGCTCAGAAGCTCTTTCAACAGAACGCCGGCCTCGGCGGCTCCCTCCGCGAAGAGACGCTTTTCTGCGAATTTTTTTTGCGACTCGATCCCTTCCAGTATCTTCGCCTCCATCCTTTCGCCGAATCCCGGCCTTCCGGCGAGCAGATGGCGCTTGCAGGCCATCTCCAGCTCCCCCACGGTCTTTACTCCGATATCGTGCCAAAGAAAGCGGACGCGCTTGGGCCCGAGCCCTGGTATCGAGAGCATCTCTATGACGCCGCCCGGTATCCCCTCCCTCAGATCATTCAGTTCCTTCAACCCGCCCGTCGCCAGGATTTCGGCGACGTGCTCCGCGATGTTCTTGCCGATGCCCTTTATCTGCGTGAGGCGGTTCTCTTGCGCAGCCCTGTGAAGGTCCTCTTTGAAGGCCTCCACGGCGCGCGCCGCGTTGGAATAAGCGCGAACCTTGAACGGGTTCTCGCCCGACAGCTCGAGAAGAACAGACATCTCCTCGAGTATTTCAGACACCGCCTGTTTGTTCATTTTCTCCCTTACACCCTGTGATACGGTTCACCCCTGATGATCGAACACGCCCTGTATATCTGCTCCGCGATCAACGCCTGAGCGATCTCGTGCGGAAATGTCATGCGAGAGAGGCCCAGCAGAAGATCGGCGCGCCGTCGCACCCTGTCGCCTATGCCGTCCTGCCCTCCTATGAAAAAAACCATGCGCTTGGTCCCGCGCGACTGATGGCAGGATATAAACCTCGCGAGCTCCTCGGAGCCCTTCTGTTCGCCCCGCTCGTCCAGCGCAACCAGAAAGTCCCGGGACGACAGGGCGGCCAGAGCCGCATCGTCGTCTCTGCAGGAGGCGGCCTCAAAAGGAAGGTAGTGTCTGATTCGCCCGCAGTAGTCCTCGACGATCTCTCTTACCGGCCTCGATCTCGGCTTGCCGACGGCGAGGATGAGTATCTTCATCGGTCAGGGGGCCTGCGCCTGAGCGCTAGGCAGTCTCCATAATCGCGGCCACGAGCTTCTCTATCCCCTGCCACACCTCCCCTATCGACCTGGCGTTCATGTAAGCCGGCGTCGTGAATATGAGGTTTTCCGCGTCTGCGACGCAGCCGGTGGCCGGACACTTCTCGTGCCTGTGCCCCATCGACTCTATGCTGCCTGCCACGGACTCGTCGTCCCCTATTGTGACCCTCGCACTTATTCCTGCATCCTTTAGAATCCTGGCAAGAATAGCCGGCGCTATGCACACCGCGCCGACGGGCTTTTTTGCGGCGCACATGTCGGTGACGAGCCTTGCAAGATCGGGGTTGACGGAACAGTTCTCGCCGTCGACGAGAAAGGATGAGAGGTTGAGGCCCGCGCCCTGCCCTCCGGGTATTATGAGCGCGTCGAGTTCGGCCGCCTTGGCAAGCTTCAGATCCGTGAGATCTCCCCGGGAGATGCGGGCCGATTCAGCAAACATGTCGCGCCGCTCCCCGCTCTCCTCCCCGGACGCATGATCGCGTACGAACCTCTGTTCCCCCTTGGGAGATATGCATACCGCCTCGGCCCCTGCCCTGTCTATGGCGAGCAGGGTGCACGTGGCCTCGTGGATCTCCGAGCCGTCGCGGTGCCCTGCGCCGCACAGCACAACACCTATGCGCTTTTTGCCCATGCCACCCCCTTGCTTTCTTTATATGCCTTGTCCGCCCCTTCTAACGCATGCCCCCCCGCATGGCAAGACGCTTGCGGCAACCGGCACTATGGGTTAGACGCACAGCATGCGCTTCGCAGACATCGCCATCGCAACCCCCGTTCACACCGCCTTCACCTATTCGGTGCCGGACGGTCTCGACTTGAGCCAGGGGATGCGCGTCATCGTTCCCTTTCGCAGGCGCAGCGTGTTCGGGATATGCACCGCCGTCCACAGAAATCCGTCTAAAAAGATAACGGCGGACAGGATAAAGGCGATAGAGGAAGTTCCAGACAAAGCGCCGGTGATCTCTCCCTCCATGATGAAGCTCATCCTCTGGATGTCCTCCTACTACTGCGCGCCGATAGGCGAGGCATTCCGAGCGGCGCTGCCGTCGAGGCTCATCCAGAACGGTGGACCGAGGACGACGAGGCCCCACGAACCGTTCGAGCTCGAGTCTATACGTTTGCCTTCGCTCGAGCTCACCGATGAGCAACGCGCCGCGCTCGACACGATATCCGAGGCCACAGCAACCGGCGCGCCTTCGGTCTTCCTGCTCGAGGGGATAACCGGGAGCGGAAAGACCGAGGTCTACATAAGGCTTTTCGAAAAGCTTGTATCCGAAGGAAAACAGGGCCTGCTGATGGTGCCGGAGATAGGGCTCACACCTGTGTTGACCGGTCTGGTCGCGGCGCGCTTTGGGGGGAGGGTGGCCCTGTATCATTCGGGCCTCACCGACGCGCAGCGCCACGCACAGTGGCTGCGCATGGCGGCCGGAGAGGTCGACGTCGTGGTGGGCACGCGATCGGCCCTCTTCGCGCCTCTCGACAAGCTCGGCGCCATAGTGGTGGACGAGGAGCATGACGGCTCGTACAAGCAGGACGATGGATTCGCCTACCACGGCCGCGACGCGGCGGTGATGCGCGCTCACATCGAGGGGATACCGGCGGTGCTTGGAAGCGCCACCCCTTCTCTTGAAAGCCTCGAAAACGCCCGCAGGGGAAAATACCGCCTGCTCCGTCTCTCCCGGCGCCCGACCGGATCGCCGCTCCCTTCCGTGGAGATAGTGGACATGCGACGGGGTGGCGGCGCCGGGAAGCAAAGCGATGGATCGTCCCCTAAAAAGGAGAGCGAAGGGGAATCGCGCCGCCGCGAATTCTGCGCCCTCTCACCTCCCCTGTACGACGCGATGGTGAGACTCTCGCGCGCAAAGAGCAGGTGCTGCTCTTCACCGGTCGCCGCGGCTTCGCAGGTTCGCTGCAGTGCGACGGGTGCGGAGAGGCCGTCTCATGCCCCAACTGCGACATAGCGCTCACGCCGCACAGGAAAGGAGGGGTGCCGAAACTCCTGTGCCACTACTGCGACTACTGTATTTTGGTCCCCGAGGAATGCCCTTCATGCGGCAAGGGAACGCTGGTACCGATAGGGCACGGCACGGAGCGCCTCGAGGACGAGCTGCACGATTTCTTTCCGGGAGCGCGAATACGCAGGTTCGACAGCGACAGCGCCGCCTCCCCCTCGAGGAGGAGAAAGATACTCTCGGACATGCGCCGGGGTTTGGTGGACATACTGGTCGGCACGCAGATGGTCACGAAGGGACACGACTTCCCCAGCGTCACCCTCGTAGGTGTAGTATCCGCAGATGTCTCTCTGCACCTGCCGGACTTTCGCGCAGCGGAGCGCACGTTTCAGCTCCTGACTCAGGTGGCCGGACGCGCCGGAAGGGGCGACCGGGCGGGCCGAGTGATAATCCAGACCCGCCAGCCGGGCCACGCGAGCTTCTTGGCGGCCGCCCGGCACGACATCTCCGCATTCGCTGAAGCAGAGCTCAAACACAGAAGCGAGCTTTCCTATCCCCCGTGCACGCGCATCGCGAACGTGCGCCTGTCGTCGACATCCGAGAAAAAGGTGACGGAGGCCGCCTCCGTATCGGCCGGAATAGCCAAGGAGCTCGCAGGTTCCTTCGGGCTGGAGAGCATCGTTATCCTGGGACCTGCGCCGGCCCCCTTCTCCAAACTCAGGGGAAGGCACAGGTGGCAGATGCTTATAAAGTCGCCCGCATCTTCAACCCTCTCATCCTTCGTCTCACGCCTGCGCCCGCTGCTGGCCTCAGGGATTCCCTCAGGTGTACGGCTTTCATTTGACATCGACCCAGCAAGCCTGCTCTAGCCGGCAGGGATCCGCTTAAAACCCCTTAAAAACGCTTCTTAAGACCATTTTAAGCCCTTTTCGATTTTCCAAAAAAAAAGCCGGACAAAGCAACTTTGCCTCTGCGCCCTGCCGATAACTACAATGGAAGCGGCAAGAGGCAAAACGAAGGAGAGTGAGCAGGCGGAGACGAAAATTTGACCCCCCCCTTTTGGGCCCTTCTGCAATGGTGTGGAAGGGTCCTGTTTTTTTGTCTCCGGTGCTCAGCGATGGTTTCAACACACTGCTATCCGTTGAAAAGCGCACTTTTTTTCACCTGCAAGCAACTCGGGCATCCCATCCTGCCGATAACTACAATGGAAGCGGTAAGAGCAAGACGAAGGAGAGTGAGCAGGCGAAAACGAAAATTTGACCCCCCCCTTTTGGGCCCTTCTGCAATGGTGTGGAAGGGTCCTGTTTTTTGCTCTCCGCAAAATACAGCCGCCACAGGCCATTGACGAGCTCAACTCCCCGTAATATACGGCCTTTATGAAAAGGCCCATAGTCGAATTCCCGGATCCATCACTGCACCGGATCGCGGATCCGGTCGAAGAGATAAACGAAGAGATACGGACCATCTTAAAGGACATGGTCGAGACGATGTACGCCGAGGACGGGGTCGGCCTTGCCGCCCCGCAGATAGGCGTTTCACTTCGACTTGCCGTGATCGACGTCTCCGGTTCAACGGAGAACGACGGGCCCGGCCTCATAAAGATGGTGAATCCGAAGATCACCGCGCGCGATGGGGAGGTCGATTACGAGGAGGGCTGCCTCTCCGTTCCCGGCTTCCGCAAGAAGATGAAGCGCGCCAGAAAGCTTACCGTTGAATACCTGGATGAAAACGGAAACCGGCAATCTATCGAAGCGGAGGGTCTCCTTGCGATCGCAGTGCAGCAGGAGATAGATCACCTCGACGGCATACTCATCATAGACGGCGCAAGCCGCATCAAACAGGACCTTTATCTAAAGAGAAAGAATAAGGCCGAGCGGGAGCGCGACTGAGGCGCCTGGAGAGATGAGCTCAACCAAGGATACTCTATGAAGCTTGTCTTTATGGGCTCCGCAGCGTTCGCCGTCCCTTCGCTCAATGCCGCGGCCGCAAATCACACTGTACTTGAGGTCGTAACGCAGCCCGACAAACCCGCCGGCCGCGGCATGCGCCTGAAGGCGTGTCCGGTGGCTGAGTCGGCGAGAAAACTCAACCTGCCTTTGTTCCAACCCCGAAGCGTCAAACCCCCGGAGGTAATAGATCGAATCAAGGGCCTCAGGCCCGACATCATAGTCGTGGTCGCCTACGGGAAGATCCTCCCGCGGGCGCTTTTGGAAATTCCTCCCCACGGCTGCATAAACGTGCACGCCTCGCTCCTCCCCAAATACCGCGGCGCCGCCCCGATAAACTGGGC
>DAONII010000048.1:5788-8180 GCA_035405085.1 bacterium
GATATACAACAGGATAAGGGGTTTCAGACCCTGGCCCGGCTCCTTCTCGTCGATCGACGGAAAACGGGTAAAGATAATCGAAGCCGCGCCGGCCGACATCCAAGCCCCAGCAGCGCCCGGCACGGTCGTCGAAATCGGGAAACACTTGGCCGTTGCATGCGGCGAGGGGCTGCTGTACCTGCTCGAGGTACAGCCCGAGGGAAAGAGGCGCATGTCCGCATCGGATTTCATGCGCGGCCACAGGGTAACCAAGGGGACGGCTCTCACATGAAGAAGCTCATCGCACCCTCAATACTTTCGGCGGATTTCGCCAAACTCGGCCTCGAGATCGAGGCGGTCGCGGAGGCAGGGGCCGACATCATCCACGTCGACGTGATGGACGGCCATTTCGTCCCGAACATAACCATAGGCCCCCCTGTGGTCGCCAGCCTCCGAAAGACCACCGATCTCCCGCTCGACTGCCACCTCATGATCGAAAACCCGGAGAAATACATAGACGCCTTCGCGAAGGCCGGGGCCAGCTGGCTTTCGGTGCACGTCGAGAGCTGTGATCTGTCCGATCTGCTGCCGCGCATCCGCAGCCTCGGAATGAAGGCCGGCTGCGTCATAAATCCTCCCACCCCGGTAAAGGACATCCTTCCATACGTTCCGCTCTCCGACTTCGTCCTCGTGATGACCGTAAACCCGGGATTCGGCGGACAGAAGATGATAGAGGCGTGTCTCGAAAAGATCTCCGCGATCAGGGCCTTCGTGGACGAGAGGAATCTCAAGATTCCTATCGAGGTGGACGGAGGAATAAATCCGGAGACGGTCGGCCGCGCGAGGGCGGCAGGGGCGGAGATCGTAGTGGCCGGAAACGCAATCTTCGCGCAGAAGGACTACGCCGCCGCCATAAAAGCGCTGCGCGCCTGATAAATCATACCACTTGGGCCGCCGTCGGGATTCACCGCTTGAGCCTTAAAAGCGGCAGGCCTATATGCCGTCGCGGGTTCTCGCCTTCCAGCGGCTCCTCCCTCCTGCCTGCGCCCTTCCCCCTCTCGCCCAAGTGCTGCCCCTTGAGCCTCGCGACCTCGGCTAAAAAGACGGAGTGCTTCCCGAAGCGCCTCGCCGCCTCGTCCACCGCCTCGAAGAGGCGCTCGTTTTCGAGAACCCTTCCAGCGTCCTCGAAGAGCAAAAACTGCGCCGGCCTTGGTTCGACAAGATCACCCAGGACCACGCCCGTCGCCCGGTAGAAAATCCCCGTCCTATAGATACCCTCGAACAGCCCCCGGAGGGCCGGGGTCAGTTCGTTTGTCGCCGAGGTCGGGCGAGCTATCTTCGCCTCCGCCCCCTCCCCGTCGAAATCCTGCCTGCGCAGAAAGAGGCTCAGGCGCCTTGCCGCTAGGCCGTGGCGCCTGGCCTTTATGCACGCGGACTCGAGGTTCCGAAGCGCCCTGGCCCACACGACCGCGCGATCCGAAGAGGGCGGCGTGAAGGTCTTCGTCTTCGATATAGACGCCTGCCTCGCCTCCCCCCCGGGATCAACCGTGTGGACGCATTCGCCTCGCAGCTCCATCCAGAGTTCGCGGCCGACCTTTCCCATGAGCCGAAACGCGAATGACTCCGGTCTCGACACGAAGTCCAGGGCGGTGGAGAGCCCCGCCTTCGATAGCAGAGCGCACGATGCGGGACCGAAGCCCCACACCTTTTCGATCGGCGTCCGCCCGAGGAGGATATGTATGTGCCGCCCGCACACGGCGGTTATCCCGCGCGGCTTTCTGAATTTGGAGCCAAGCTTCGCGAGCGACTTGGAGAGCGACACTCCCACGGACACCGTGATCCCGAGCTCTGACTCTATCGCATCCCTCATGATCTCTGCGATCCCCCTGTAACTGGCGCGATAGAGGCGGCGCAGCCCGGTCAGATCCGCGAATCCCTCGTCTATGGAATACTCCTCCACGCAGGGCGAAAATCTCCGCAGGATAGAGAAGATCCTCTTCGAATAGATGCTGTAGGTCTCGTAGTCTGACGGCAGCACGACGCAGTCCGGGCAGAGCTTCCTCACCTGCCAGAGCGGCGAGCCGCGTCTCACTCCCATCGCCTTCGCCTCGTAGGAGGCCGCGGCCACTATTCCGCGCTCCGCCCCGGTTACTACGGGCCTCCCTTTGAGTTCCGGACGCATCGCCTGCTCCACGGAGGCAAAGAACGCGTCCGCGTCGACGTGCGCTATGGCGCGCGGCCAGGATCTAGTCATGATCGGAAAGTCCATCCCTTTTCGCTACGGCCGTAGCCGTTCACTAGTCAACTCGCTCCGAAAGGAGGGACCGGACCGGCCCCGAACGTTGTCCCTTGCAGAGAACTCTGCTGTCGGACTATGCCAGACCGATGGAGAAGATAAGCTACGCCGACGTCG
>DAONII010000049.1:0-8152 GCA_035405085.1 bacterium
CTCCGGCGATCTCTACCTGTGCGTCCGAGTCACCCCGCATCCCAGGTTCTGGCGCGAGGGTGCAGATATCTACACCGAGGCGCCGATCACCATTTACGACGCCATCCTCGGCGCTTCCGTCGAGGTGCCCACGCTCGCCGGCAGCGCCCGGATGAAGATACCCGCGGGGACCGGCAGCGGACAGAAATTCAGGATCGCCGGCAAGGGCGCGCCCGTGCTCGGCAAGAAGGGAAAGCAGGGAGACCAGTACGTGATAGTGAAGATCGTTACGCCGAAGCACCTGACTGAGGACGCTGTGAAGGCGTTCGAGGATATGTCAAAGCGTTTTCCATACGAACCAAGGGAATAGGGCCGAATCGCGGCCCGCCCCAACAGATCGCAGGAGAGACGATGAACAAAACGGTGATAGCTTCAGCGGTTCGCACTCCGGTGGCGAGTTTTCAGGGCAGCCTCTCTCCACTGAAGAGCACGGAGTTCGGAGGCATGGTCATCAGGGAGGCGATAGAGCGCGCCGGAATCGACAGCGAGAAAATCGACGAGGTGATAATGGGCTGTGTGCTCCCCGCCGGGCTTGGACAGGCGCCTGCCCGACAGGCCGCCATATCGGCCGGCCTCTCAGACAAAATAAGCGCTTTCACCATCAACAAGGTGTGCAGCTCCGGGCTGCGCGCGGTAACCCTGGCGGATCAGATGATCAGATCCGGAGACGCGAACATCGCGGTGGCCGGCGGAATGGAATCCATGACGAACGCCCCGTATCTTCTTCCGAAGGCGCGCTCCGGCCTGCGCCTCGGCGACGGAAAGATCGTCGACGGAATGGTATTCGACGGGTTATGGGACATCTACTCGAACCAGCACATGGGCAACTGCGCGGAGCTCTGCGCCGCCAAGTACTCCTATTCGCGCGAGATGCAGGACGCTTTCGCGGAGGAAAGCTACAGGAGGGCGCAGGCGGCCATAGAGTCCGGCGCGTTCAAGGAAGAGATTTTGCCCGTTTCCGTTCCGCAGAGGAAGGGGGAGGCGCGGATATTCGACACGGACGAGGAACCCGGACGCGTCGACTTCGCCAAGATGAAATCGCTCAAGCCCTCGTTCAAGAAGGATGGAACGGTAACGGCAGCCAACGCGAGCTCGATATCGGATGGGGCGGCGGCGATGGTTGTGGTATCCGAAGCAGCCGCTAAAGACTTCGGGCTGAAGCCGATGGCCGGAATAATATCTCACGCCACCTATTCGCATGAGCCGGAGTGGTTCACCACTGCCCCCATCGGGGCGATGCGCCTGGCGCTCTCGCGAGCAGGCCTTGAGGCAAAGGACATAGACCTCTGGGAAATAAACGAGGCATTCTCACCTGTGACGATGGCCGCTATACAGGAGTTTTCGCTCGACGGGAAGAGGGTGAACATATCCGGCGGCGCGGTGGCCATAGGCCACCCGATAGGCGCATCCGGAGCGCGCATACTCGTTACGCTCCTTTACGGAATGCGCCGCACCGGCGCCAGGACCGGGCTCGCCACCCTGTGCAACGGCGGAGGCGAGGCGACCGCCATAGTGGTTGAATCCGCATAGTCCGAAATCAAAAGCATGCAAAAAAACGGCGCCCGTCAGGGCGCCGTTTTTTTTCATTCATGTCGGACTATTTATTCTCCTCGAACTCCGCATCGACGACCTTTTCGTCCTTCTTCTTCTCCTCCTCGGGCTTCTGCTCATCGGTTTTGCCCTGGCCCGCTCCGTCGGCGCCGGGGGCGGACGCGGTCGACTTGTACATCTCCTCTGCCATCTTGTGTGAGACCGCTGTGAGCTCCTCCATCCTCTTCTTCATGGCTTCCGCATCCTTGTCCGCAACCGCCTTCTTCAGAGCCTCGCAGCTCTCCTCCACCTTCTTCGCGGTCTCAGCGGGGATCTTGTCCTTGTTCTCCTTGAGGAGCTTTTCCGTGTTGTAGGTCAGCGCATCGGCCTGATTTCGGAGGTCGATCTCCTCGCGCCGCTTCTTGTCCTCCGCCTCGTGCTGCTTGGCGTCCTTAACGAGGTTGTCGATATCGCCCTTCGACAGACCCGACGAGGACTCTATGCGTATCTTCTGTTCCTTATTAGTCGCCTTGTCCTTGGCGGTGACGTGCACTATCCCGTTAGCGTCTATATCGAAAGTAACCTCGACCTGCGGGATTCCGCGCGGAGCGGGAGGGATTCCGTCGAGCACGAACCTTCCCAGGGTCCTGTTGCCCTCCGCCATCTCGCGCTCGCCCTGAAGGACATGAACCTCCACGGATGTCTGGCTGTCGGCCGCGGTCGAGAATATCTGGCTCTTTCTTGTGGGGATCGTGGTGTTGCGCTCGATGAGCTTCGTCATCACGCCGCCGAGCGTCTCGATGCCCAGCGAAAGCGGGGTGACGTCGAGCAGAAGCATGTCCTTCACCTCACCGCCGAGTATGCCCGCCTGAACCGCGGCGCCAGCTGAGACGACCTCGTCCGGGTTGACCGACATGTTCGGCTCCCGGCCGAAAAATTCCTTCACTATCTGCTGCACCTTCGGAATGCGCGTGGACCCGCCGACGAGCACAACCTCGTCTATCTCGGAGGCCTTTTTCTTGGCATCCTCCAGTGCCCTGCGGCACGGCTCTATCGTCTTGCTGAGTATATCCTCCACGAGGGCTTCGAATTTGGCCCGCGTGAGCTTTAAGTTCATGTGCTTCGGGCCGGAAGCATCGGCCGTCAGGAAGGGGAGATTGACCTCGGTCTCCATAGTCTGAGAGAGCTCTATCTTGGCCTTTTCCGCCGCCTCCTTCAGGCGCTGCAGAACCATCTTGTCGCTGGAGAGGTCTATCCCCTGGTCCTTCTTGAACTCGGCGATGAGGTACTCCATCAGACGCTGGTCGATGTTGTCACCGCCGAGGTGTGTGTCGCCGTTGGTCGAAGCGACCTCGACAACGTTTTCGCCGACCTCGAGTATGGATATGTCAAAAGTTCCGCCGCCGAAGTCGAAGACCGCTATCGTCTCGTCCTTCTTCTTGTCGAGGCCGTAGGCGAGGGCGGCTGCCGTTGGCTCGTTGACTATCCTCTTCACGTCGAAGCCGGCGATCTTGCCCGAATCCTTCGTTGCCTGACGCTGGGAGTCGTTGAAATAGGCCGGAACGGTGATGACCGCCTCGGTGACCGTCTCTCCAAGATAGTTCTCGGCAGCCTTCTTGAGCTTGCGCAGTATGTGTGCGGAGATCTCGGGGGGCGGATATGTCTTGTCGCCAATCCCGACCTGAGCGTCGCCGTTTGACGCGGCGCTGACCTTGTACGGTACGATCCTTATCTCCTCAGGGACCTCGTCGTACTTCCGGCCCATGAACCTCTTGATGGAGTAGACCGTGTTGTCCGGATTCGTTATGGCCTGTCTCTTCGCTATCTGGCCGACGAGTATCTCCCCGTCCTTGGTGAAAGCGACGACCGACGGGGTGGTCCGGCTTCCCTCCTCGTTAGCTATTATTTTGGGCTCACCGCCCTCCATAACCGAAACGCATGAGTTTGTGGTGCCAAGATCAATTCCTATTATTTTTCCCATAGTTCCTCCAAAAACGCGCCGGGACCACCCCGGCGCCGTCGCTTATATGGGTGCTTTGGCCTCGCGAGTCAAGGACTTAGGGAAATATAGTTTCCCAGATGTGAAAAGGATAAAGGAAAGCAGGGCGCCCGCACCCCCGACCCCTGAACCGCCTCAAGAGCTCTGCGGCTAAGCGCCGGGGATATTAAGCGTTACGTCCGTCAGCGAGCGTATACCGTCGTCTGAATCCAGGTGTTTCGACTTGAATGCCGCCGATGCCGTAACCTCTAAGTTTGAACCTTCGGCCTTCGGCATCTTCACCCTTATGTTGAATATCTTCTTCTGCCCCGCGGAGAGCCCGGCCACCTCGCAGATCGCACCGCCGCCTGTGTTCTTGCACTCGTAGGGGTTCATTATCTGGGGCAAATCGTCCCCTCCAAAGGTCAAGACCACGTACCCTTCGAGCCTGCTCTTTCCCTCCTGTTTGACCTCTATCGTGAACACACCGGACCCCTCGGATTTCTGCTCTCCGCTGTAGGAGACTATAGTGACGGGGGACAGATCGCGCACGAGTTTGATGGTCACCGGGGAATGGCGAACCTCGCCATCCGGACAGCGGATGATCGGCTGGAGCTTCACATCTCTGGGCTCCGCTTCGTTTGCCACGGAAATCGGCAGCGACAGAATGCTGACCGCGGGGGATATAGAGCTGGAACCGGCCGAGGCGGAGAGCGAGCCGACGGAGCCGGCCGACGTGCCGCTGTGTATTGCGGTCCCCACACCGGCATCGTACCGCCAGCCGGAGGAAGAGGAGTCCACCGAGAGATCCGAGGGCAAATTCACGTGGCAGTTGCAACCGTAAAAGCTGTTGATCCTCACCTCGCACGTTTCGCCGACGTAGCAGGTCTGCGTAACCGGAGCCGGCGCCTGAGAGAGCGAACTCTCGCGATCGAAAGCGACCGGGATGAGAACGCCCGTTATGTTCGTGAAGTCGCTGGTCGATACGATACGGTGACCCACGTTCTGTACATAGCCCTCGTAACCCTCTCCGGGCTCGCTTAGGGCCTGCGATTCGCCTTCGGAGGAGCCCTCGTCCGAATCGCCGCTGTCGGAACCCTGATCCTCGCCGGCATCCCCGGCCTCATCGTCTTCCCCCCAGAGCCCCTTTGACAGCTGCCCCTTCACATCCACATCCTCTGCCGCCACATAAGCGGAGCCGGAGGTACGCGCCCTGTCGTAATCGATCGAGGACAGATCGACCTTCAGATAGTAGACGCCCTTTTCCTTCCTGAACGAGAACGATCCATCAGGTTTGGTAAAGCCCTCCTTGTGAAGTTTGCCGTCCTTCATGATGCTGATCTTGGCATAAGGTGTGCCTATCTCGTTTGCATCCATCATCCCGTTACCGTTTTCGTCGAAGTAAATCTTGCCCTCTACAAGGCCTCCGCACGCGGAGAGACCAAACCACAGCAGGAAGATGAGACCCCAAAAGGGGGGCCTCGGAAATCTCGTAAGGAGTCGATTTTTCATGGCGGCACACCTCCTGGAACACCAAGTTATTTTAACAGCAATATCCATGCCATTTCAATCGCGGCTTAATCTGTAAACAGACGAAATATTTGGGCTTTGGCTCGAATCCGGATGATAAAGAAGTCAAAAAAATGACACTTTGATTTTTTTATAAACGTTCGTATTGCAATATCCCGATTTTTTTGCAAATTGCGCCGCCCAACCCATTGTCTTTTACATATGCAGACACCATATGGGCTCATCGGGACTGGACAGATAACTATGATTAAACGCGATTACTACGAAGTGCTTGGGGTTGCCAGGGAAGTCTCCGAAGAGGAGATCAAAAAGGCGTACCGAAAACTCGCCCTCAAATACCACCCCGATCGCAACAGCGAACCGGATGCCGAGGAGCGTTTCAAGGAGGCATCCGAGGCGTACGAGGTCCTTTGCGACCCCAGCAGGCGGCAAATCTACGACGCCTACGGCCATTCCGGCCTTGAGGGATCCGGCTTTCACGGCTTCACCGACGTGAACGATATCTTTTCCTCGATGGGGGACATCTTCGAGGAGTTCTTCGGCGGGATGGGTGGCTTCGGAATGGGCCAGCGCAGGTCGTCCCGAAGGGGAAGGCCGGGCAGGGATCTGCGACAGGACATCACGATAAGCTTCATGGACGCGGCCACGGGATCCGAACGCGAGGTCAGCATAACGAAGCAGGCCACATGCGAAAACTGTGCCGGAAGCGGACTGGCACCGGGAACTAAACGCAGCCCTTGCATCGCTTGCGCCGGGTCGGGCCAGGTCACGCAGAGGCAGGGCTTCTTCGTGCTGTCCTCTCCATGCCCGCACTGCGGCGGCCAGGGCTCGAAGAACGACAAGCCATGCGAGGAGTGCCGCGGCCAGGGCAGGGTTCGGAAATCGAAGAAACTCTCGGTGAAGATCCCGTCCGGCATAGAGGATGGTATGCAGCTGGTGCTGCGCGGGGAAGGAGAGGGAGGCGAGGGCGGAGCGCCGCCCGGCGATCTCTACGTATTCGTGCACGTCGAGCCGCATCCTTTCTTTGGTCGCAGGGGGGACGACCTCCTGTGCAGCGTGCCCATATCCTTTCCGCAGGCGGCACTCGGAGCTAAGGTAACCGTGCCCGCCCTGGACGGAGAGACGGAGGTCGAGGTGCCCGGCGGCACGGAGACCGGCGACGAGATAAGGTTGCGGGGGAAAGGCCTGCCCAACGTGCACAGCCGCAGAAAGCAGGGAGACCAAGTCATACGCTTCGTCGTCAAGACGCCCAAGAAACTCTCCAGGAAGCAGAGGCGGCTCCTCGAGGAGTTCATGAAGGACTAGACCCGCCGCGTTTAAGCTAAGCGTTGCATTTCCCGGTGCCTTCCACTATCCAGATTCCGATGCCGATGACGATAGCCATAAAGTACGCACGTCTTCCGAACGGGAGGGTGCATTTCTATCAGCACTGGATGCCCGATTCCCCGCGGGCCCTTGCTGTATTCGTACACGGCCTCGGTGATCACATCGGCCGCACAGGCGCGCTGGTGTCCCGCCTGACCTCCAGGGGAATCGCCTGCGCCCTCTTCGACCAGCAGGGGCACGGCAGGAGCGACGGGAGGAGGGGGCACGTCGAGCGTTTTTCCGACTGGGTCAACGACCTCGCCGGTTTCGTTCAGTTCTCGCAGATGTCGGCCCCTTCCGACACGCCGCTCTTCATCATAGGCCAGAGTTTGGGCGCTCTGGTGGGTCTGAATTTCATCCTCACGCACACGGCGCCGATCGCGGGCATGGTTGCGATCTCGGCTGCGATCTTCCCGACCGTCAAGATTCCCGAATGGAAGAAGAAGCTGGGCCGAAAGCTCTTCCGCATATGGCCGACCATCTCGATGGACGACGGCATTCGCATCGAAGACCTGACGAGGAGCGAGGCCGAGCGCGAGGCGCTTCGGAGCGACGCTCTCTTCCACCGAAGGCTCACCCTGTGCGCCGCCACCGAGATAGAACGAAACCTGGAGCTCGTGATGGCCATGCCGCACAGGATACACGCCCCCATGCTGATGCTCGCCGGCTCCTCCGACCGGGTTTGCGACCCCGAGGGCACCAGGCAGTTCGCCACGAGGCTCTCATCCACCGACAAGAGCTGCAGGGTATATCCGGGAATGTTCCACGACCTGCTGCACGACACCGGCTGCGACGTGGTGCTAGACGACATAGAGGCATGGATCGAGGTTCAGGCGAGCCGCCCAACCCAGAAGGACAGGCAGTTCGCCCTGCACAGGAGGGAAACACTATGGGAAGACGTCTCACCGTCCTCTGCCTGACAGCCGCATTTCTGCTGGCTGCCTCCACGGCGGAAGGCAGCTACAGGGGCACTCTGTCGTCAGTAACCCATCGCGCCCAGCTCTACAGCTTCGAGACGTTCGACGCGGAAATTGTCTGGTACGGAACCTTCTTCGACGACGGCTTCAGAAGGGCTTTCATCGACAAGACCGTGAAGATAAAGCACATGGAGCCTCACGAAGCCGCCCTGTTCAGGGCTGAGCAGGAATCGCGCCAGGAGAGCGGATGGGACTTCTTCGTGGTTATGTACACGAAGAAGGACTACAAGAAATTTTCGCTCGAGCCCGACACGATCTGGAAGGCGCTGCTCACAACCGGTTCAGGTGAGTCCGTGCGCCCGACGGAGATAGAGCAGGTGCCGATCTCACCCTACCTCAAGGTGGTATATCCCCATTTCAACCGCTGGTCGAAGGCGTACCGGGTCACCTTTCCGAAGGTCGAGCTCGGAAATCAGTTCTGGCTGACGATGCAGAGCGTGGTCGGGGAATCCTCGATGAAGTGGGTCGTCCAGACGGCGGCGCAGAGATCCCGCGGAGGCGGAAACAAATACCGCAGGCGCTAAAGCGCGATCACCGTATCCTTCAGGAACTCATCGCTCGGCTCCGGAAAGTCTATCGTAAAATGAAGCCCGCGGCTCTCGCGGCGGTCCATCGCTGAGCGGTTGACGAGCTCCGCGACCAACGCGATGTTCCTCAGCTCCACCAGGTTCGAAGTCACCGTAAAATTCCAGTAGTACTCGTGAATCTCCTCCTTCAGGAGAAGTATCCTCCT